>JAGRBY010000103.1 GCA_020433835.1 Anaerolineae bacterium
CCACGCCCACGCCTTTGATGCGGCCAATATGATCTTCGATGCTATTGAAAAAGTAGCCACGACCGATGCCGACGGCAACACCATCATCGGCAAGCAAGCCTTGCGCGATGCGTTGTACGGCACCTCAGGCTTAGCCGGTATCACCGGTACGATTAGCTGCAACGAAAACGGCGACTGTGCCGACCGCGAGATTGTGGTCAGCCAAATCCAGGGTGGCGAGTACGTCCCGATTTTTGGTGGCGCGACCGATGAAGAACCGGCGGCTGAAGCCACCGAAGAAGCCATGGCCGCCGAAGCCACTGATGAAGCCATGGCCGAAGCTACCGAAGAAGCGATGGCTGAAGGCGAAATGGCCGAACTGCCTGACTTAGAAGGTCGTATTGTAACGATTGCTATAGAAAATGCGTACCTACCCTTCAATTATATTAACTTAGCTACCGGCGAACCGGCCGGCTGGGATTATGAAGCCTGGGATGAAATTTGCGCCCGCATCAACTGTGTGCCGGACTATGTTGAAGCACGTTGGGACGGTATGATCGTAGCTGTCAGTGAAGGCCAGTTTGACGCTGCAGCTGATGGTATTACCATTACCGATGAACGAGCGGAAGTGGTCGACTTCTCAGACGGCTATATCAATATCGCGCAACGGCTGCTAGCACGTCTTGATGAAGATCGCTTTACTTCTGCTGACGATTTTGCGGCTGACGACAGTTTGCTGATTGGAACCCAAATCGGAACCACTAACTATGATACAGCTATTAATCTGGTTGACGAGGATCGTGTCCGAACCTTTGATGATTTCGGGTTAGTTGTTCAGGCGCTGCTGACCGGGGATGTCGATGGAGTAATCATTGATGAAACGGCTGGGCAAGGGTATATTGGCGTCAATGCCGACCAACTTAAACTGGTTGGAGAACCACTTTCGAGTGAACAGCTTGGCTTCATCTATCCTAAAGGTAGCGACTTGGTTGAGCCGGTTAACGCCGCTTTGGCTTCAATGCAAGCTGACGGCTTCTTAGATGGCCTAGCCGAAAAGTTCTTTACTGAACAATTTACGATTACCTATGATGATATAGGTCCTGGTGCTTATGCTGAAGATGAAGCAACTGAAACAGAAGCTGAACCAACAGAAGAAGCAACTGAAAGCGAACATGCCGAAGACGTAACGGAATAAGCGAAAACTCTTCAGCTGATAACAAACAAATAACGACTCATTGAGGATGTGCAGAGCGATTTGTCTCTGCACATCCTTTATTTGCTACCTTTAACCAATAAATCAAAACCGAGAAATGGAATGGATAGATCAAACCGCACTTCAGGAGTCGCTACGACTCAAGGCCAAATAACCGACTCGCTTTCCCGACTCCCGTGGTGGTTATTGATCCTTGTTTTGGGAGCAGTTTTTTTAATTTTCGGATTTATCAACAACGAAACTTATCGAGAAATTTTCAATTTTTTAAAGTCCGGTATTATCGTGACGGTTCGGGTAACGGTGATTGCTTATGCTTTTGCCATCACGTTTGGGCTACTGGCCGGACTAGGACGAGTCTCTTCTAACCCTATCATCTACAATATCGCCACCTTGTACGTCCAAATAATGCGCGGGCTGCCTATTTTGGTCACCCTGCTCTATGTATCATTTGTTATTATCCCCTTAGTGATTACCCAAATTAATGCGCTGGGGGTCTATCTAGCCGGTACAGGCCTTCTTGGCGAAGAAAATGTTTTGGCTATGTTAGGCAATCGCCGAGCCGGTTTAGAGGTCAACTTTGAACTTAGAGCTATCATCGCGCTAGCGATTAGCTATGGCGCATTCTCCGCCGAAATCTTCCGGGCCGGTATCGAGTCGATTGGGCGCGGTCAAATGGAAGCCGCTCGCTCGCTGGGGATGAATTACTTTGAAGCCATGCGCCATATTATTTTACCACAAGCGGTACGCCGGGTTCTTCCCCCCCTGGGCAATGATTTCATCGCCATGCTTAAAGAGTCGTCTCTCGTTTCGGCCCTGGGTGTGCAAGACATTACGCAGTTGGGCCGGCTCTACTCGGCCAGTTCCTTTGAATATTTGAAAACCTACAATATGGTTGCGTTCTTATATCTAAGTATGACCATTTTGCTCTCACTGGGCGTAAAAACAATGGAGACAAGGTTGAAAACAAATGACTGAATCCTCCCCAAACTCTATGGTTGTTATCCAAAATGTCGACAAGCACTTTGGCACAGTTAAAGCGGTCAATAATGTCAGTTTAACCATCGAAGCTGGCGAAGTTGTGGTTATCATTGGCCCCAGCGGCTCCGGCAAATCAACCTTACTGCGCTGCATTAATTTTCTTGAAGTACCCACCAAAGGTGATATCTGGGTAGACGGCATCCACTTAAGCAAAAAAACAAAAAATATCAATGCCGTGCGGCGTGAGGTGGGTATGGTTTTTCAGCAGTTCAACCTTTTTCCCCATCTAACGGCGCTTGAAAATATTACTATCGCTCAACGTGTGGTGCGCAAACGTTCAAAAAGCGAAGCCGCTGAAGTTGCCCGCCATCAGTTGAATCGAGTAGGCATCCCCGAAAAAGCAGGCTCTTACCCCGGCCAACTTTCCGGCGGCCAACAACAGCGCGTCGCTATCGCCCGAGCCTTGGCGATGAACCCCAAAATCATGCTGTTTGATGAACCAACCAGCGCCCTGGACCCGGAAATGATTAAAGAAGTGCTCGATGTTATGCTCGACCTGGCCAGGGAAGGCATGACGATGGTTGTGGTTACGCACGAAATGGGCTTTGCCCGCAACGCCGCCGACCGCATTATTTTTATGGACGAAGGCCGGGTTATAGAAGATACTACACCCAACGAACTTTACGATAATCCTCAGCATGAACGCACCAAACTGTTTTTGAGTAAAATTTTGAAGTAAGCCGAATAGACAGACACAACGGTACACCGAAATTGCCAACCACCGGCATTTATGGAACAATACCTTAATACTCATATGTATACCTAAAAACAAGTTTCTATTCCTGGTATTTCGATTTTATGACGGTTTGCGTTACTCAATCTTATCCCCGTTTGTGGAGCCTAGAAGGCGGTATTGCCATGGTGGTCACTGATCTCCATGGCGACTGGGATGTTTACGAACGCTATCGCGATCGATTTGCGCATCTGCACGCAAACGGCCAAGCCGACTACCTTATCTTTACCGGCGATCTCATTCACGCTGAAAAGCCCGAAATCGACAAATCGCTAGAAATTATTCTTGATATTCTCGCTTTGCGGGTAACCTATGGCAAGGCGATTATTCTTCTATGCGGTAATCATGAAATGCCGCATATTTACAACATCACTCTGGCGCGCGGTAGTCATCACTATACGCCTCATTTTGAAAAGGCTTTAAGCCAAAACCAGTGGCGCAGTGAGGTTATCGACCTGTTCAAGTCGCTGCCATTTTATATCCGTTCGCATGCCGGGGTAAGCTTAACCCATGCCGGTGCTCCCGCTCTTTTTGCTGAACAAGCCCATGCACTTAAGCTTTTTCATTGGAACCATCAAGAAATTTTTAATTGGGCAGAATCGGTCATGGCAAGAGAGAATATTGTATCGCTGCGAAACGGTTATTCTCGCTTGAATAAAGGTATTCCATATAACACCTTAGCTCACTACTTTCTGGCCGTTTCGGGGCCGGATGATCCACGTTATGATGATCTTTTACGTGGTTTTATAGCCAGCAGCCATCCAAACTTTGAAGGGTTATTGTGGCCCGCCCTGTTTACGCGATGCGAAGAAGAGTATGGCTTGGCCGATCATCGTATTTTTGTTAATGCCCTACTGCAAGCGTTGTCGATAGACTTTGCCGCCCAAAAATGTTTGGTTACCGGCCATATAACCATTAAAGGGGGATATCAACTGGTAACAAATCAACACCTCCGTCTTGCCAGCGCACGTCATGCCTCACCGCGCCATGCGGGTCGTTATCTTCTTTTTGATACATGCAAACCGATCAATAACGCCAAAGATCTCTTAAATAATTTGGGCAGTGTTTACGAGTAGTATAATAAACATTACTTCGCAACCCCCTTTCGCGGCTTCAATGTTTCTAAAAAAGTGCAAACAGGGTACCCTTTTATATTTGAAAACGGTGAGCCATTTTTTATAACGCACTTTTTCGATCGCTGTGTTGGAGAAAATTTGATACACCCAATGGGTCTTATAAAAAACGACAAAAAAAGACCCGACGTGTTGTCGGGCCTTTTCGTTTAGATTTAAATGTTAGCTGCTAAAATACTTTCAACGTCACTTATACCGGCTCAAATGCCAGATAGGTGCGCTTGGCATCGCCTTCGCCCCGCTCGATGAAGGTGGCTTTAAGCGACATACCAACTTTGATTGACTCGGGCTTAGAAACATCAACACCCAAAATCTGACCGGAAACTGAGGGGCCTTCTTCTAATTCCACAATACCGGCGCAGTATGGATTTTTAATGTTATAGCCGGCTTCAACCATAGCGGTAGGGCCAACCCCAATTACGGTGAAGGCGCGAAGCTTGCCACTCCCTTTTACCTCAGCCCATTCCATGTTGGTGCTGTGGCTGTCGGGGCACATAGCACGGGGGGGGACAAAGAGATTGCCGTTATCCAGGCAACGAGTCCCCATAATTTTATGCTCTGCTAAATAATCGTAGTACTCTTTTGAGGTGAAGCTTCCATTATCAGCCATGATCTATTTCCTCCCGAAGATATGAACGAAGCAGCTTTCGCCGGTACCACCCACATTGTGGGTCAAACCAATGTCAATATCGCCTTCTAATTGGCGAGCACCAGCTTCACCGCGCATTTGTTTCCAAACTTCTACAACCTGGCCTGCACCGGAGGCTCCAACCGGGTGACCTTTTGATTTAAGACCACCGGAGGAATTGATAGGTCGCGGCCCACGCAGCGAAGTAACGCCTTCCATAGCTGCTTCATAGCCTTGACCAGGCTTGAAGAAGCCTAAGTCTTCCGTGGCTACAACTTCAGCTACAGTAAAGCAGTCGTGAACTTCGGCTACTTTAATATCAGTGGGGCCAACGCCAGCCATTTCATAAGCTTGCTGGGCTGCGGATCTAGCTGAACTGAGCGTGGTCAGATCAGAACGATAGCGCAAAGTAACGTCGCTGGCTTGGCCGGAGCCTAGAATATACAAAGCATTGTCGGTAAAGTTTTTAGCCAAATCTTCGGCTACAAGCAGAAGCGAAGCGGCACCGTCGGAAACGGGCGAGCAGTCGAACAGACGCATCGGCCAAGCGATAACCAGGTTAGCGCGGTCGTCGTGCATAAATTCCATTTCGTCAGCCCAGGTAGGAATTGGCCGACCTTTCTTTTCAGCGCTCTTTATCTTGATATCCATAAGCTCGCGAATTCGCTGTCCGAATTGGGCTTTAGGGTTGAGCGAACCGGCATCGTGGTTTTTTATACCAACAGACATCCAGGCTTCCGGGGTAGCTCCGTACTTATCCATATAAGCGGTTGCAATGGTGGCGTAAAAACCGGGGAATGTGTACCCGGCCGGTACGTCATACAGAGCGTCGGAAGCAGTAGCCAACGTATCAGTTACTTCAGAAGTCGGCAAATCGGTCATTTTTTCGATACCGCCAACCAAAACCATATCGTACAGGCCTGAAGCAATAGCCATAATACCGCTGCGCAGGGCAGCGCTGCTGCTGGCGCAGGCATCTTCACAGCGGGTCGCCGGAACCGGGTTCAGCCCAACAGCGTGGGTCATAAACGGGGCGGTGTGGCCCTGACCTTCGAACAAATCGCTACTATAGTTGCCGATAAAGACAGCTTCGATATCATTAACATCGACCCCTTTATCAACCGAGGCTTGCATTTCGGTGAATGATTCTACAAAGAGGTCACGGGTGGCTTTGCCAGGGAAAGCACCGAATTTACTCATACCGGCACCAACTATCGCTACACCGCGATTAAGCTTATTCATTGCCATACAAAATCTCCTATCTAGCTTACTATTCTACTACACTATTAAATTTTCTAAATACAAGCTTATGGAGCAGAGTAATAACACTGTTTCGCGTTGCGTTACCCTTTATTTCTCGTCGCTTTTAGAACTTGATGAGGCGTTTTCCTCAGTTGATGCAGCTGATGCACCTAATTGTTCATCGACAGCATTATCGGTCCACGAGCGGATCCAACCTGATTGCATTTGGATAGTTTCCTGAAGCATATTTTCCCAGAAATCCAAAACACGTTGGGCTTCTTGCTTGGGTACATCCGTTGCAAAGGTTGTTTTTCGCAAATTTCTAATCTCTTTTTCCGCCTTTTCAAGGCGAGATCGTAGAATTTCGTGACGTTCAAGCAGCTCAAGATACCGATAACGGGGTACAACGCCCATCATACGCCAAGAGTCTTCCAGCCAATCGCCCAATGCATCGGGCGCGGCACTTTTTGGAATACCAGGCATTGACGTTCCGGGCATAAACTGCGTTAACCATCGTGACAGATGGTCGGGAGATGTGGGGACTTCGCCCAAACTCCGCATAGCCTTTTGCGCATCAGCCGTACCCCGCATGGCATCGCTCATCAAGCGAAGCCACATTTCGCTAAAGTTCGACGTCGTCATGACATATATTGTCCGCCGTTAACCCCCAGAATTTGGCCGGTAACATAGCTTGATGCGGTTGGTGACAAGAAGAATGCTGAGGCCCAAGCCATCTCTTTGGGATCAGCAAAGCGACGAAGAGGGATTTGTTTGAGCAACGCTTGCTCAACTTTTTCGGGGATACCTTTGATAATGTCTGTTTTGGTGTAGCCGGGGGCCACCGTATTGCAGCGAACTCCGAAGCGGGCTGCTTCTTGAGATATTGTTTGGGCCAAACCAATCATTCCAGCTTTTGAAGCGGAGTAGTTTGCTTGCCCCATATTGCCGCGTTGGCCACCGAGTGAGCTGATGAAGACAAGGGAGCCTTCTTTTCGCTCGTACATTTTGGGGAGAACTGCTCGGGCGGTATTAAAAGCGCCTTTGAGGTTGACATTGACAACAAAATCCCAATCCTCTTCAGGCATATTCAAAACGAGATTATCGCGAATAACACCGGCATTCGCTACAACCCCATAGATGGGGCCTAACTCATTCTCTACCTGATCGGCAAAGGCTTTCATACCTTCTGCGTCCGTTACGTCAACCTTGACTGCCAGGGAACCTCGTGGACCTTTTTCACTACGGTAATTATAGGCTACCTTTGCACCAAAATCTTCCAAGACTTCAACGATAGCAGCACCTATACCGTGGTTACCACCAGTTACCAGAACAACTTTGTCCTCAAGACCTAACATAATTGCCTCCTCTCGCAAGTTAGGAATTAATATATTTAGTTACAACGTACTATGTATAATAGTCAAAATTCGATTCGTTGCAAACTAAAGTTCTTGAACTTTAATTTTTCGTAAAAAATGGGCCTTTTTTAACGAAATTCAGGGCTTATTTTACATAACAAACGGATATTGCGACATTTTTCTGATAGGAGTTTGTTTAGAAGTGCTTGCAGATCAAGATCAAAGTTGTAGATGAAGTTAAAATTTTTAACTAACGCCCAGTAAATTTCACTTCACTACTATAGTCCAACTTATCGAACAAGACACTAGCGAGGGTGCCAGTATAAAACCTGGTCACTTGGACAGTTCCAACCTAAATTTAAAAGCAAAACAGGCCTCCGAACAGATTTCGGAGGCCTGTTTGTGCTTAGAAAGTTACAAATCTAGATTAACCGCGCTCTTTAAGCCAGTTAGCGATACCGGGAGCCAGCATTTTCTGGGCACGACCACTAACATAGAAACCGATGTGACCAGCCGGAATTTCTAACTCAGTGTAGTCATCGGAGCCGACATACTTGGCCAACGCTTTGGTTGATTTGGGCGGAACCAAGTTATCTTGGTTAGCGTAGCAGTTGAGCACAGGCATGGTAATATTGCCCAGGTCGACTCGTTGACCGCCCAGCATAACTTCGTTTTTGATCAGCTTGTTGCCTTGGAAGAAATCTTTAACAAACTGGCGATATGCTTCACCGGGATGATCTGGACCTTCAAAGAGCCATTTTTCCATCCGCAGGAAGTTCATCAAAGCCCGTTCGTTATCTAAGATGTTGACCATATCAGTGTACTTACGTACGTTCAGCGACATCGGTTTAACCAACATAAAGGAGAAGTTGAGCAATTCAGCCGGCGGGTTACCTACGGCGTCGATCATAACATCGATATCGAGATTGCGGGCCCAAACGTTGAGCAGTCCCCAATCATCGCGCTCTTCTTCTTTGTCGGCGTGGAAGTCGATGGGTGTGACGGTTAACACCAAATTTTGAACTTTGTCAGGATGGAGTGAGGTATAGCAGGTTGCCAGTGTTCCCCCCTGGCAAATACCCAGCAGGTTAATTTTTTCCAGATCGTGTTGTTCACGGATAAAATCAACACAGGTATCCAGGAAATCGTTAACATAGTCATCGAGCATCAACCACTTATCTTTACGGGTTGGATCGCCCCATTCAATAAGATAAACGTCAATTCCTTCGTTAAGCAGGTTACGGATGAGTGAACGATCCTCCTGCAGGTCGGCCACCATATAGCGGTTAACCAATGCATAAGAGAACAGCAGCGGAATTTTAAAAGGCTTTTCAACCAAAGGTCGATAGCGATAAAGTTTTAACTTCCCTTCTTGGAAGACGAGATCTTTAGGCGTGATACCAACTTGCACATCATCTTCTTTAATCGTGCTGAGTTGTTCGATGCCTTTGATGATTTTTTGGTTAATTTCGGTTAATTCGTGAATAGCCTTATCGGGCGTAATTTGTACAGGAAATGCCATGGGTTAATCACCTCCTTGGTAATTATGAATAGGGTTAGCTTTTAGCGGCTTCGGCAGCAGTTTCTTCAGGGGTTTTACCGTTTGACTTCTTAGCAGTTGTTTTACGACGGGTTGAAGTAGATCGGGTTGATTTTGATGCAGCAACTGCTTTGGGTTGATCTTGCGCTTTTAACGCACGTTTCAAGGCTTTAACTTCTCTACGCAAGTCATTCAGGGTGCGATAGGCATCATCCAATTCACTGCGGGTAGGCATGTCAAGCATTTCCTGGAATACTTCAAAGATTTCTTGCTGCCGCATTTTATTGGTCATACCTGCTTTGGCCAGGTTATTTTGAAGATCAAGATAATCTTGGGAAACATAGAGCTTGGTAAATGTTTCGTCGATGGTATCGAAATACATATTGGCCAAGTCTTGGATGCTATCAATCACTTCGCCTTTTTCGCTGAGCGTAACCAGTTTGCCCATAAATGATTCAAAGGCATTACTAAAGGTTCGAGTCAGCACGGTGTGATATTCGGC
Organism: Anaerolineae bacterium; assembly: GCA_020433835.1. The sequence goes on from JAGRBY010000103.1 coordinate 9,364, forward strand.
GCTTACTTTTTGCATTTCAACCCAGGAGTCAAAGCCACGCAACAGTTTGGCGTTAAGTTCGCGGTTATAGCCCATACCGGGTACTTCCGTCATGCCGCCAAAAGTACGTTCGTAAACATCCCAGTGGAATTTTGACAGTTGAGCCAATTCCGAACTACCGCCCATCAGAATGTGGCTTATGTTTGTGGGTGACTGCAAGAAGCTTTGCATCCAGGGCTGGCCCATTTTTTGCCATTCTTGCATGTAAAACTTAAACAGTTCATTTATATCTTTGCCAGCTGACATAAAGCCGGTGGGCGTACCCATCATCCCTTGAAAATACTGATTGCTATAGTCACGCAGAACCGACTGCCAATCTTCACCGGCTTGCACTTTGGGAGCAATCGCTTGCCAAGCTTGCGTAATTGACTGCATAAAACGCATCATCGATTCTTGGCTGGCCATCAGTTGGCGGGCCGCGTTTTGAGCTATCGGGTCAGACCCAGCGGTCCAGGAATTGATAGTTTGTAATGACATTTCTTGCCACTGCTTCATAATATCCGGATAAAATCCGAAGGGAGAACCGTTGGAGTTAGATGCACCACGCATCAAATCATACCAGTTTCCCCAGGCTTGTTTCTGAGCTTCACCCCATGTTTTCATCATGGTTTCTGCTTGTTTCGTCCAATCCATAATTATTGTCTCCTTAGACTCCTAATTAGAGGATGTCCTATCCCCAACTATTTTTTCGGCTGCACAGTGCTGGTTATACTTTTAACCCACTCGGTTTGGGTTTCCATCGATTTTTGAGCCATATCTTGCCATGTTTTTAGCAGATTGGGAGCTTCTTGATTCCAATTGCCCCCAAACTTAGAAGGCTCTGCCTTTTTAACAACATCAAACCAATTATCCCAAACCTTTTGCTGCATATCCGTCCATGTTTTTGTCATATCTTGGATTTGCTTAGCCCAATCGGTGGTACCTTCCGGTGCACCATCAATTGAGGTAACACTTTCAGCCCAAATTCGGCTACCTTCAACTTGAGCTTCTAAGGTTCCTTTGACCGATTCTTGCCAAGCGTCAATGGTTTTTACCCAAAGCTGTTGAGGCTCAAGTTTTTCAGAATTCTGTATTGCTTTGAGCCAACTTTCCCAGGTTTTCATTTGGACATTAGCCCAGGAATTGAACATCTCTTGACTTTGTTTCATCCAATCCATTGAAAAAAAAAGCTCCTCTCTTAAAAATACTCTGTATCACTTAAGTAATTTGCAGAAACAAAAAGGTGTTTCTACCTTTTGCCACAGCATCCGATCTTACCATGGCAATTGTTAAAAAGCTAATTACCTACCCTAGTTATAGGAGCTTGCATTAACCGCTAATCAAAAGAGTGGGGGGATGCAAGTTACGGGTAAAAACTTGCACCCCCCACAATAAGGGGGTTTAGGCGGATGTCTTAAAAAATGAGCATCCTCTAGTAATAGTAACAAAAGCACTATACAAGGTATTAGTTAAACCATCCGGTTAGTCTTGCCACCACATGGTCTCGCGCACAATATCAAATACGGTGATAACACCGAGCAATTCACTTTGAATAACAGGAGCGCGATGGACATGATTGTTAGCAAAAAGCTGAGCCACCTCTTGCACTGACATATCAGGGCTTACTTCAATACAGGGTTTGGTCATAACATCACTAACCAAAACCATATTGGGGTTTTTACCTAGAGCAGCTACTTTGTAAACAATATCTTCTTCGGTAACCATACCATAAGAGTCACCGCTGGTTGCCGGCTCGACAACCAAATCGCGCAGATTCTTTTCGTTAAATATTTCCATGGCTTCAGCCGTTGAGGCCGAAGCTTGAATAGTAACCACGTTCGTGGTCATAATATCTTTTGCTGTCTGCATAATTTACCTCTCTATCTATATCTATCCTAGAAATCAACCTCTTTGTTTAACTTACCACCACTGGCCTTTGCGCAGAATATCAGATACCGAGACAACACCAAGTAATTCACTATCGATAACCGGTGCTCTGTGAATTGAATTATTCTGGAATAGGCGGGCAACATTTTCTATACTCATGTCAGGCTTAACAGAAATACAGGGTTTAGTCATAACGTCGCCAACGTTGTAGGCTTTGGGGTCGTAGGCCCTGGCGATAACTTTGTAAGCAATATCGGCTTCGGTGATGATGCCATAGCCTTTTTCAGCGCCAACCGGCTCAACAATTAAGGCATGAACCCTATTTTCCTTCATTAAGCCAATTGCTTCGCTTACCATTGATGAAGCTTTGATGGTGACTACGTTCGTAGTCATAATATCTTTAACTTGTGCCATTGTTTATCTCCCTCGACAAAATAATCATACCGGTGATACACCCTAAAAATTTAGGCAAAACGCCCTATTTATATTAACAACCTTTTACAGAACAGCACCGCCGTCTACAGCAAAGACGTGCCCGGAAACATATTTGGCTTCGTCGGAAGCAAGCCATACAAACGCATTAGCAATATCTACAGGTTCGCCAAAATGGCCCAATGGAATTCTTTCAAGCAATTTGGCAACAACCTTGTCAGGAATACCGGTAGTTAATCGAGTTTTGATAAACCCAGGAGCGACAGCATTAACCCGAATACCCTTGCGACCTAATTCTCTTGCCCAAACCTTTGTCATACCAACAACGCCGGCCTTACTGGCAACGTAGTTGGTTTGCCCATAGTTACCATACGGGGCCACCAACGACGATGTACTGAGAATAACTCCCCTGCGCTGCTCCACCATCGTGGGAACAACCAATTGCGTACAGTTGAAAACACCCTTGAGGTTGATGTTGATAACCAGGTCGAAGTTTTCCTCACTCATCTTTAACAACTGTGAATCTCGAATAGTACCAGCGTTGTTAACTAACACATCAATTCGACCAAAGCGTTCCAACGTGGTTTCAACCATTTCTGCCACCGACTCGCGGTCGGTTACGTTGAGGCGGAAAGGTACGGCAGCAGCCTGATCAACACTGCTATTGATTTCGTTGGCTACCTCGGTAGCAACGTCAAAATCAATATCGGCTACAATAACCTTGCCTCCCTCTTCAACAAACCGTTGACAGGTGGCTTCACCAATGCCTCGCCCGCCACCGGTGACAATTGCAACTCTATCTTTGAGGCGCATAATCTACTCCTTTTCTAAAATTTTTTACAAACTACTTAATATAAACAAGAGCAGGGAAAGGCTTCAATTACTCTCTCCCTACTCGACAACCCAGGTAACTTCAATTTGCAGATGGGGGAGTAAATATCTCGGTCATCTGGTCGGAGGCAGCTTTAACCTGAGCCTGAAATACTTCGGCGGCATCGAGGGTAAGTTCTTGTTCCGACGTCAGTAACTCATACATCCGCTTTAATTCGTTTTCAGCAATTATCCCCAATCGTTCTCGTAGCGACAGTAACTGCTCAACCGTTTGTTGGGTAGCATCAACACTAAAATTAATATAAAATTGAGACCATTTTTTCCATAAATTAAAGTTGCCTTTAATCAACTTTTCTTGAACATCAAGTATGGCCTGTCCATTTTCATTAAACTTGTCGGCAGCACCCAGCATTGTTTGTACCACAGCCTCTGTTTCTTGCTGAGCTTTTGCTGTGATATCGGTAAGTCTATCTTTAGTAACAGTGCCGTTTATTGTTTTTGCAAGCGTCGCCATTTTGATCCTCCTTGGATTCAAAACTATAAAGATACTCTTGGTTCGTTTACCAAATTGACCGAGACTATTCAAGAAATCCGATGCGAGATAGAGATAATCCATTACGAATATTGCACTCATTGTATCAAAGCAGAGTTACAACTGAGTTACACGTTCTTTGCCTTTGGGCAGAAAACAAAAAAGGCTGTCATTCAGTTGAGAATATAGGATCTCTTCTGAACGCAGCCCTTATCGTAGCTCTTTTGGGGAATAGTTCGCCGTTATAAAAACTTTGGCATAATTTCTTCGGGGATTTCTTTGAGGCGTGGGTTGGTTGCATCTCTGGGCGAAACGACAGGGTCATCAACCCCCCACGGCATGGCAATGTCGGGATCGTCCCAGGCTACGCCAAATTCATCACGACCAGTATAATAATTATCGACAATGTAAATCAATGTCGCATCACTAAGCGTAACAAAACCGTGGGCTACGCCAACGGGAATAAAAATCCCCATCAAATTCTCGTCGCCCACATCAACGGTTTGGGTGCCCCCTTGTGTCGGCGAGCCAACCCGCATATCATACAGCGCTGCCCGGATAGTACCGGAAGCCACGGTCCAATAATCAACCTGCTGAAAATGATAATGCAGCCCCCGCAGCACCCCGGCTTTTGATTTAGAACAGTTAGATTGAACTTTATCCCAGCTTCGTTGCGGGAACCACTCACGTCGGAAGGTTTCCATAAACCGTCCGCGATCGTCGCCAAAGGCATTGAAGGTTACAAGCTGAACCCCTTGGATTAAATTCGATTCTTTAATTTGTGGCATCATGACTCCTTAGACGTAATGAATTGGTAGATTTTAATGAGTCTCTCCCATTAAGTCCATTTTCAAGTGTGTTTTCCTCCTGAGCCACCCCCCATTCTAGCAGGTTAGAGAAGGTCCGTCAATCACTTTGCTGGCCCTTAGGGGCTATGTTATACTGAACTTATGAGTCAAGAATTTAACCACCAAACCTATCTTTCACCGTTCACCTGGCGCTACGGCTCGGCTGATATGCGCCACATTTGGAGCGAAGCCCACAAACGCCGTCTGTGGCGGCAGTTATGGGTGGCCATGGCCCAGGCCCAACAAGAAATTGGCCTGGTCGACCAAGCACAGGTCGATGATCTCCGCGCTCATATCGATCAGATTGATGTTGATCGCGCCCACGAAATTGAAGCTGAGATATTTCACGATCTCATGGCCGAAGTCAAAACCTTTGCTGAACAATGCACCATTGGCGGCGGAATTATCCATCTGGGTGCCACCTCAATGGACATCGAGGACAATGCCGATGCTCTTCGCCTGCGTGAAAGCTTAGACCTGCTTCTGTCCAAACTCACAGCCCTTATGGCAGAGCTGGCAACGCAAATCGAGCGCTGGGCTGCAACCCCCATTATCGGCTTTACCCACTTACAACCCGCCGAACCAACCACGTTGGGCTATCGTTTGGCTCAGTATGGCTTCGATCTACTAACTGATTTAACGGAACTGCGCCATGTGCAAGCCGGCATCCGAGGTAAAGGATTCAAAGGGGCGGTCGGAACCTCGGCCTCGTACGAGGAGCTGTTGGCCCCGGCTCTTGGTGCGACCCTGGAAGATAAGCCGGCCTGGACTGCCGCTCAATTGGAGGCCCAAATTATGGCCGCCATCGATTTAGAGCCGTTCCCGGTTGCTACCCAAACCTATCCGCGCAAACAAGATTGGTTGGTGCTCAACGCCTTAGCCGGTTTGGCCGGATCGCTTTACAAATTTGCGTTCGATTTGCGGCTGCTGCAAGCCCCCTCGCTGGGTGAATGGGGCGAACCGTTTGGCCGTCGTCAAGTCGGGTCCAGCGCCATGCCGTTCAAACGCAATCCGATTAACGCCGAAAATATCGACAGCCTGGCCCGCTTTGTTGCCACGCTGCCTCGCGTAGCGTGGGACAACGCCGCCCACTCGCTGTTAGAGCGCACGCTCGATGACTCGGCCAACCGCCGCGAAATTTTTCCGGCTGCTTTTTTGGCAACGGACGAAATTGTCCGCCGGGCCACACGCCTTATCCGTGATCTGCGCATCGACGAAGCCGCTATGGCCCGTAATTTAGAAAAATATGGCACCTTCGCCGCCACCGAGCGGGTGATGATGACCGCCGCCAAACTGGGTGCCGACCGGCAAAAGATGCACGAAATCATCCGCGAGCACAGCATGGCCGCCTGGGCCGATTTGGCCGCCGGTCAACCCAATTCGCTGCCGGAGCGCCTCACCGCCGATGAGCGCCTCACGCGCTACCTCAGCCCAGAGCAGATTATTGAACTGCTCGATGCCGGTCACTACGTAGGCGATGCACCCACCCGGGCGGAATTCATCGCCAAAACGATTAGAGAGAACATCACCGGATGATCAAAGCCATCACCTTCGACTTTTGGCAAACCCTTTATCAAGGTCAAAAAATCGATTATGCCGAGCGCCTGCGCCGTCTCAAGGAGAAAGTTGAGCAAGGATACGGCACCACTTTTTCCCTGGAGCAGTTTCAGAACGCCGTTTATGTTGCCAGAGACGAATGGAGTCGGGCTTGGGAAGAGGATCATCGCACCCTCAACGCGGCTGAATGGTTAGACATTATGTTAGGTGAACTAGGTAT
>JAGRBY010001040.1 GCA_020433835.1 Anaerolineae bacterium
CCAGCACCTCGGCAGATGGATAGTCGGGCGGTTGGCTCGGCATTTGCAATTGATCGAGCAGAGCGATGATGCGTTCTGTTGTTTGAGCGTCACAATAGCCTAAGCGGGTTGCCATTCGAGCCGCGCAGGCGGTTCCCATGGCGACACCCTCGCCGTGCCGAATTTGATAGTGGGACACTTGCTCGAAGGCGTGGCCGAAGGTGTGGCCCAGGTTCAGCACCGCTCGTCGACCTTGTTCGAACGGATCGTCTTGGACAACGCGAACTTTGACCATAATCGCTTCGTGGAGGAGCCAGGTGATAGGTGGGAGATTGGAGATTGGGGATTGGGGATTGGGAGTTTGTGATGAACTGCTGGCTTCCAGGGCTTCAAAGATGGCGGGGCTGTCGATGATGCCATGTTTGACGACTTCGGCCAGACCGGCTTTGATTTCGGCTTCGGGCAGGGTTTGCAGCACATCCGGATCGACGATAACCATTTCAGGCTGTTTGAAGGCACCGACCAAATTCTTGCCCTGCGGCAGATCGACGCCGGTTTTGCCACCTACGCTCGAGTCGACCATCGCCAGCAGCGTGGTTGGTATTTGAACCAGCGGCACACCGCGCAAAAACGAGGCAGCAACATAACCGGCGGTATCACCCAACACACCGCCGCCCAGGGCAATGATCGGGCTGCGCCGGTCGAGTTTAGCCGTAACCAGCTTGGGGTAGACAGCGGCGACCGTATCGAGTGTCTTGAACGCTTCGCCATCGGGCAGGTCGATGCACGTGGGCGTGAACCCGGCCTGGCTAAGGCTTTCGAGCAGAGAAGCTGAGTAAAGCGGCCCGACCACGTTGTTGGTCAGTACCGCGCAGCGACCGCTGTAACCGGCTTCGGCCAGCAGCGGGCCGGTTTGGCTGAGTACGCCGGCATCCAAATAAATGGGATAGCTGCCGGTCGGATGGTTGACAGGTATGGTTTTCATAGCACGTTCTCCCTCGCCAAGACACAAATTTGGTCGACCACCTGGGTCGGTGTCAGGCGAGTTACATCAATATGGTAGGGTATCCGTTCATAAGCAGGGGTACGCTGTTCGAGGAGAGCAGCCAGTCGATCAAAGCGGCCATCGTCGCGGGCGGCCAGCATGGGGCGATTTTCGCTGTGGCCGATGCGCTGCCACAGCACCGCTGGTTCGCAGTCCAGGCAGATAACCAGCCCGCTGCGCTCCAGCACCCGCAGGTTGGCCTCCGGTACCAGCGCGCCGCCGCCTGTGGCGATGACTAACCCGGAGCGTTCGGCTAGCTCACGGCACAGGTCGGCCTCCAAACGGCGGAAATAGGGTTCGCCTTCGTCGGCAAAAATCTGGCTGATGGGCCGGCATTGGCGCAACTCGATTAGGTCATCCATGTCGATGAACTCGCGCCGGAGTTGCCTGGCGACAGCCCTTCCAACTGTGGTTTTGCCGGTGCCCATAAAACCGGTGATGATGATGTTTCTGGCCGTCATCTAAAACAACCTAAAGTTTTCGCGGTCGATGCGCTGCGATTGGTGCATCAGCACAGCGTTCATCACCTCAATCGCCATGCGCGATTCAAGCGTAACACCGGCCCGCACGCCGACGCAGGGATCGTGTCGCCCCTTTTTCAATTCAAAGTCGATCTCTTCCAAGTTCTTGCGTACCGACTCCTGCGGTTTCACAATCGTCGAGGTCGGCTTAAAGCTTACCCGGCAGACCAACGGCAGGCCGGTAGTCACGCCGCCGATAAGCCCGCCCTGATTGTTGCTTTGGTAACCGGCGGTACGAATGGAGTCGTTATTTTCGCTGCCCAGACGGGTGACGATGTCTTTGCCCGCGCCGACCTCACAAGCCTGTACTGCGTGCAGCCCGCCCAGCGCCCCCATCAACCGCACCTTCAAACTTTGGTAAAGCGGCTCGCCGATGAGTGGCGGAACGTTGAGAGCAACGACTTCCAGCGCAGCCCCAATCGAGTCGCCCTGAATGCGGGTCTGCTTGATCAGTTCACCGGCTTCGTGGGCGAAATCGGCATCCAGCGAGTGGATTTCGGCGGCGGCCATCGTTTGCTCGATGTCGTGAATAGCCTCGCTCGATACCGTCAGGGTTTGGTTTTGACGCGCCAGCGTTTCGAAATGCTCGGCTAAACTGCGCGTGGCTTTGAGCGGCCCCACCTGGCAAATCGACGATAGAAAGACCGTGCCGAACTGCTCTTGCAGAAACAGGCGGGCGATTGAGCCGCCGATGACATCGGAAATGGTCGAGCGGTAGCTGGAGCGTCCGCCGCCTCGAATATCGACAAAGCCCCGCGACTTGTGGTACTTGACCAAATCGGTGTGGCCGGGCCGAACCTCGCCCTGCG
>JAGRBY010001041.1 GCA_020433835.1 Anaerolineae bacterium
GCTGTCTTACCGCGATGAGTTAGGCGTCGGATTGCCCCAAAATCAACTCCTGGCCGATCTGATTTTGGAAAATTATGCCTGGAAGAAATTCATTCGCGAGTCGATTGCGGCCGGCCAAATTCCGCTGTGGAATCCCTATATCCTGGCGGGTCATCCTTTTTTGGCCAACGGGCAGCACTCGGCGCTGTATCCCTTTACGCTGCTATTCTACTTTCTCCCGCTGAGCAAAGCCTACGGGTGGTTTACCGTCAGCCAACTCTGGCTGGCCGGCTTGAATATGTATATTTTCCTGCGGGTGCTGCGCGCCAATCGTGTTGGCGCGCTAATTGCCGGTATAACGTTCGCGCTCAGCACGTTCTTTATTGTCAGTGTGGTCTTCACCATGATCGTAGCCGGCGCGGTCTGGCTGCCGCTCTTGCTGGCCATCATCGAAATTATCATCCGCAAACAAGAAGAAAAGGGCCTGACCGGCTACTCGCCTATTCCCTACATCGTCGCCGGTGCGCTGATTTTGGGCCTGCAAACCCTGGCCGGGCACGTTGAGATCACCTACTACACGCTATTGGTCGGCGGCTTTTACGCGGCTTGCCGTCTCGCTATGTTGTGGCGAACGCAGGCCACCCCTCGCTATGCACTAACCCTGGGCGGTTGGCTGCTGGCGATGATCGGGCTGGGCATCGGCTTAGGCGCGGTGCAGTTGGCGCCGATGTACGAGGTCGTCACCCAGAACTTCCGCGACAATTCGGTCTCACTGGCCCAGGTTCGAGGGTGGGCCTTACCGCTACGCCGCATTATCTCTTTTGTCATTCCGGATTTTTTCGGCAGCCCGGCTCATCACGGTTATTTTGATGTAGTGACCCGGCAGTGGCAGCCGCTCGGCCTCAACGCGAATGGCGAAATCAACCCCTTGTGCTCTCACTGCACCAGTTGGGATACCAAAACAGCCGTCGAAGCCGGCGCTTACATCGGGATTTTGCCCCTCATTTTAGCCGGATTGGCTGTTTTGCAGGCCAGCAAAGCTTGGCTTGATGACCGGCGCTCACAGCCTATCACCGCTAGCTCACCGGCTACCAGCTCAGCCCGCCATAGTGTTTTCATTTTTGCGACGCTGGCTGTTCTCTCCCTGCTGTTTGCCTTTGGAACGCCGCTATACGCGATCCTCTTCTACGGCCTGCCCGGCTGGAACCAACTGCACTCGCCATTTCGCTGGATTTTCCCATTTACGCTGAGCATCGCGGTGCTGGCGGGGGTGGGAGTGACATTTTTGAATGAGCAGGTCAGCACTCGATGGCAGGCTAAAAATGAGGCTGAGGCGAAGGCGAAGAAAAAAAGTTATATACTGGCGCAGCCGTCGTTTTTAGGATCGTTAGTTTATTTTTTAGGGTGGGGACTGTTTTGGAGTGGGCTGGTTGGGTTAGCGATTATGCTGGCCGCGCTGGTGATACCGGGGCCGTTTATCCAGGCGGCCTCGTTTGTTTTTGACCGGTCAGGATTAGCTCAAAATGCGTTTGCCGATGGCCGTCAATTTTTCGGTTATCAGTGGCCAAACTTTTTTAAATTCTTCCTGATGCTGATGGCTTCCGGGGCGGTGCTGCGGATCACGCGCTGCCCTATTTTTGTACCCAATAGGCTCACCCTTCGGCCGCGTGAGTCGAACCGGCTGCCCGCCTGGCAACCGTTGGCCGTGATCATCGTGGCCGTTGATCTTCTCTTGGCGGGCGCGGGTTTTAATCCGGCCGTTGATCCGGCCTTGCTCGATTTCAAACCGGAGGTCGTCCACTGGCTTGAAAAGCAACAGGCTGACGATCCGTTTTTCCGGTTCAGCAGTTTCGATACGCCGACCGGCCCCGGTAACAAACTATTTCTAGCCAATGCCGGTATGACTAACCACCTATTTGACGTGCGCGGCTACGACAGCATCATTCCCGGTCAGTATGCCCGGTTTATGCAGCTTATTCAAGAAAACGGTGATTTGCTGTTCAACCGGATCGGGCCGATTTATTATGATGGCTATGCCGCACTCGACTCGGCGCTGCTGGATTTACTGGGGGTTCGCTATATTCTAACGACGGTGGATATTAACAACCCCAACTATACGTTAGTTTACGATCAGGAAGTTCGGGTCTATGAAAACACCGACGCCCTGCCGCGAGCCTTTATAGTTCAGGATGAAATGCCGACCAACGGCGATCTTGATTTTGCCCTGCGCAGTCTCAATCCACGCGAGCAAATCATCCTCGACGGCGAAAACAACGGCCTGGGCCGTAATCTGACTCCCGATGATGCCTCGGCTGCGATTCCGGCCGCACCGAGTGTGGTCATCAGCGACTACACGCCAAACGAGGTTCAA
>JAGRBY010001042.1 GCA_020433835.1 Anaerolineae bacterium
AGTTACCATAATTCAATATATTCATAATTCCTAATTCTTAATTCTTAATTCTTAATTCCCCATGATGCCTCCCGGACATGTAGCTACAACCTGGGCTATGGCCCTGGCGTTACAAAAGAATAATCCGAAGTTGTCCCGACTCGATTACCGGCTGTTGGCGGTGGCGTCGATGCTGCCGGATGTAATTGACAAGCCGCTAGCGGTATCGGTTTTTACCGAGGCGGAAACCAGCCAGCTTGTGGCCCACAGCATTTTTGTTCACGCTATTGTGCTGGTGGGGGCGCTGCTGTTTCATCGTAAAAGCCTGCCCTATGTGTTGGCCTTTAGTGGGCATCTTCTGCTTGACCGTATGTGGCGGCATACCGAGACTTTTTGGTGGCCGCTGTTCGGCTGGAACGTTTTTTGGAAGTTCAAAGCGATGAATACTACCGAGCGGATGGTGTCGGTTTACATCGATATTATCACCCGTTATCCACGGGTATGGATTATTGAAATTATCGCCATTGTGACTATAATGGGGATGATTATTCGCTACCGTCTTTACCGCCGGAACGTTTTTCGAACTTTCCTATCAACCGGTTCATTGCGCTCCGACAGCAATTAAAATCCTTAAAGCCAAGGCGTCATCACCATATGGATAGTCTTTTACCTGGTTAGGTGACCTATATACCTCGCTAAAAAAACTGTACATATAACTAGTGACAAAACTCTCCAGATGGCAGTTGTTGCTAAACCTGCTTTGCGTTACCTTTAAAGCTACTTAAGACGTGTTGGGCAACCCCCTGATAAAGGGGACTTCCGGATTTTGTCAAATTAAAATTGAATAATCTACTTTTGTTCCTTAGAGAGGAGGACCCCATTGAGTGAGTCAAGCGACACACCGCATATTACCCCATAATTCAGCATGTAGGCTATGGTCGGTGTATTTCCGGTTGCAAACCATCGACAAAGCCCCATAAATGGTACAATTTGGTATCTTATGCTACAATAGCGGCATTACAGGCTACTGTCACGCTTCGTGAAAAACACACCTAAATGCCCCGTTATAGAGATGCCAGCTTTATAAAGTTTGGATTTTTTTGGATTGTTGCCAGCGTTTAGACATCAAGTATAATACGTCGGCAAGTCAACGGTTAAAAATTTCACACAATCAAGAAAAGGGGAAGGTACTTATGGTAGGTGCATTGACGCTCTATCGCACTACGATTGGTAGGAAGATTATCATGGCCATTACAGGCCTGGTAGGCATTGGTTTTGTTATTGGGCATATGTACGGTAATCTTAAGGCATTCGCTTTTATGGGCGGGCCGGAGTATTTCAACAAATATGCCGAGGGGCTGCGCGAGTTAGGAGCGCCTGTTTTCGGGCATGGCCACCTGCTCTGGATTGTTCGCCTGGTGCTGTTGGCTTGTATTGTGTTGCACGTATGGTCGGCTTACACCCTGTACCAAGACAGCAACCGAGCACGCTCAACAAGCTACGCGCAGCATAAAACGTTGCAGGCCACAGTTGCCTCGTTGTATATCCGCATCGGAGGGTTGCTCCTCTTCATCTTTATTATTTTCCATCTGGCCCACTTTACGTGGGGCATTCCCGGCATTCACCCCCATTTTGTCCACGGCGAAGTCTATGACAATGTCGTTTACGGTCTCCAGTCATACTTCTACTTGCCCGCCATTTTCTATCTTATCGCGATGGTCGCTCTGGGGTTCCACATTTACCACGGTGCCTGGAGTATGTTCCAGACGTTAGGGTTAAATAACAGAACCTATACGCAGCCGCTGAGAGCATTGAGTTTGACGCTGGCTATTATCATCGCCGGTGGATTTTCGTTGGTACCGTTAGCGGTCATTTTCGGCATTTTACAACCTGTATAGAGGAAGAGGATATTTGACGATGACAACAACCGTAAAACCTACAACTAAGTTTGATAAAATACAATTTAAGGAAGGAACATTGAACTCCAATGTTCCCGATGGCCCCATCGAACAGATATGGGAAAAGCACATATTTGATATGAAGCTGGTGAACCCGGCCAACAAACGAAAATTCACCGTTATTGTGGTTGGCTCCGGTTTGGCCGGCGGTTCGGCTTCGGCCACTATGGGCGAACTGGGCTACAATGTTGAGTGCTTCTGCTATCAAGACAGCCCGCGCCGCGCCCACAGTGTGGCAGCGCAGGGGGGGATCAACGCCGCCAAAAACTATCAGAATGATGGTGACAGCGTCTTCCGCCTCTTCTATGACACCGTTAAGGGCGGCGACTATCGCTCGCGCGAGGCGAATGTCTATCGCTTGGCGCAATTGAGCAATAGCATTATAGATCAGTGTGTGGCGCAAGG
>JAGRBY010001043.1 GCA_020433835.1 Anaerolineae bacterium
CCCATCGGGCTTCGTTCTCTCAGCACGACGGCTTCAGCCTCGTGCTCTTCTTGATCTCCTTGCAATCCATATTGAGCCAAAAACTAAATATTAGGCTGGCTGCTCATATAAGCCCGCACCAAAGCATCTTTGAGAGCGCTCTCAACGTTAGTACGGCCAAACTCAACATTGGCCTGCATCATCTTGCGGGCAACGGCCACATCTTGAGCCTCAATCGCCTGTAAAATATCAAGATGCTGACGGCAGGTGGTGTGCATACGCTCCAGAGTGGTAATATCCGTCATACGGGTAAAATAGAGCCGCTCATTGACCGAGTGGAGGAGATCGAACATGGCTTTATTGCCGGTAGCTTGGGCCAAAGTTTCGTGGAAGGTTTCATCCTGGCGGGCCAGCAAAAACGAATCGATGGCATCGGACGTTTCACACGCAAAGAGATCGCACCAGGTTTGTTTCATCGCCTGCAGAACTGTATGTTTCGTTTTATACAATGCCAAATGCTCAACGACGAACAGCTCCAGAGCCAGCCTCACATCATAAAGATTATTGACTTCATCAAGATCCGGCTGCTTGACCGTACAACCCCGGTAGGGAATCTTATCAACCAGCTTGTTATCTTCCAACATTCGCAACGCCTCACGCACCGGAATGCGGCTCACGCCAAACTCATTGCACAGGCTTTCTTCGATGAGACGCTGGCCAGGCAAATACTCCCAACGAATAATTCGCTTTTTGAGGGTATCGAAGATTTCAAAGCTGAGGTTTGTTTTTTCCATAGCCCTATTATGCCTGAGTCAGGCTTTCTAGGCAATAATACGCCTATTAGAATTTTGCAAAAATTTATCAATAGCACTATAATTTCGCCCAATTAGACGGTAGCTGCCGCTTATTCACCGGCTACCCAACCTATAGATCAATGCAAAGACGCATCCATATTGGCGTCTTTTTTTGTTTTCCGACCTCTAACACCTTGTTTTACCCTGTACTGGTAATATAAAATTTATAACGATAGCTTTTTGCTATAATTGAGCAGCCGCGACGCTCTCAAATGCGAACCTTCTTAAGGTGCGTATTTGAGGGCGTTTTTGTTTTTTGAATAACTGGCTCGTTATTCCCCTATTTTTCTTTATTTTAGTATACAAAATTGTATACAATTAAGAATTCAAAAGGAGGTTTGCATTGACAACATCAACATCGAGTGAACACAATGGCACAATTCCGCTGTTGGAGGGGCGGGGCTTGGTCAAACAATTTGGTAGTTTGAAGGCCAACGATAATGTGAACATTTCCATCTACCCCGGCGAAGTCCACGCCATTCTGGGCGAGAACGGCGCGGGCAAAAGCACGTTGATGAAAATGCTCTACGGCTTCTACAAGCCGACCGCCGGCGAAATCCTCATCGAAGGTCAGCCGGTAACCATCAACTCGCCGCAAGATGGTCGGCGGTTGGGCGTGGGCATGGTCTTTCAGGATTTTACGCTCATCCCCGCTTTAAGCGTCATCGAAAATGTAGCCCTCTTTTTGCCCAATCTAAGCGCAATTCTAAGCCGCAAAGAAATCGAGAAACGGATCAAAGAAGCCTCCGACAAATACGGACTGCACGTCGAAACGCGCGCCATCGTCGGCGAGTTGTCGATGGGCGAGCAGCAGAAAGTGGAAATCCTCAAGATTATTCTGGCGGGAGCGCGGGTGCTGATTTTCGACGAGCCAACCAGCGTGCTGGCTCCCCACGAAGTCGAAGGGCTGTTCCAGGTCTTCAACAAACTGCGAGACGACAACTACGCCCTGCTCTTTATCACCCACAAGATGCCGGAGGTTATGGCTGTCGCCAACCGCATCACCGTGCTGCGACGCGGGCGGGTGGTCGAGACGATGCGCACGGCCAACGCTACCGAGCAAGAGCTGATCACGTTGCTGCTTGGCCAATCGCCGCCGGAAGCGGCCCGGGTGACCGACAGCAAGGATCACACGGGAGAAACACCGTTACTGGTCTTTAAAGATGTGTCTGTCCCCGACGAAGCCAGCAGTGTTGGCCTCAAAAACATCAACCTGACCGTCTACCCCGGCGAGTTGGTCGGCGTGGCCGGGGTGTCGGGCAATGGGCAGCAGGTGCTGGTTGAAGCCGCGCTGGGGCTGCGACCGCACAACGCCGGCACCATTCATCTCTTTAATGAAGACGCCAGCGGCAAGTCAGTCGAGCAGATTTTGCACGCCGGGCTGGGCTGCATTCCCGAAGACCCGCTGCTGATGGGCGCTATTCCCGGCATGCGAGTCTACGAGAACATGATTTTGGGCGAGCAGGACAAATACGCCGACCAGGGCGGTCTATCGATGAACTGGAAAC
>JAGRBY010001044.1 GCA_020433835.1 Anaerolineae bacterium
ATATCGGACGGCGATTTTCTGGGGTGCTTCTTTTATCCCTACGAACTATTTTATCGACGTTGCCTGTAGCCAGATAGCAGGTATAAGAAATATGAGGATGGTAGCGGCTATTCGTGGTCATTTCATATTGAAAACAGTTTGAAACCAGAATTTTCTGGGCGTTAATTACGATTATTGAGGTGTTGGATGAACTTACGCAAGAAATTCTTGCGCATCTGGATTAAGTTTTTTATGCAACTTTCCACAATATCCCCCCTATTCGCCAAAATCGCCGTCTTCCCATTAGGTACCTATAAGAGCAAAAAACAGTGGTTTCGATATATGGGCCAGCTATCATTTATTTCACCCCACGCCCAGATTGATTGTCCTCATTTTTACACCGGCGATAAATGTTTTGTAGATGATTATGTCACCATTTACGCCTACCCCAAGGCTACCGGCCAGGTTCGATTTGCCGATAACGTGCATATCTACCGCTGGTCGATGATCGAACTGGGCAACGGAACCAGCTCCCTATTAGTGGGTCGTAACACGTATATTCAATCGAGCTGTATTCTGAATGCGTTTGCGGGTAGCATCACCATTGGCGAAAATTGTATGATCGCCCCACGTTGTGCTTTTATGCCGTATAATCACAGCTTTACCGATACCAGCCGCCCGATGCGTGAGCAGCCCCTTGTCAGTAAGGGGGATATTGTGCTTGAAGATGATGTGTGGCTCGGGGTTAACGTCTCGATTATGGATGGCGTGACCATTGGTCAGGGTTCGATTATCGGGGCGGGATCGGTCGTTACCAGCAGTATTCCACCGTATAGTATTGCCACTGGTGTTCCCGCCCGCGTTGTTCGGCAGCGACGACGAGAACTCCAGTTTGATGATAGCAAGTAGGCGAAAATGGTTTTATGGCGTCGTAAATCCAAGGTTTGGGTGGGCCGAATGGTTCATCTGGACTATCCCTTTCTTGATTCAAAGATTTTGATCTGGCTTTGTGTGGGTTTAGGCATTGCCTTCCGTTTGAAAGTGTATCTAGATAACCGCTCACTATGGTTAGATGAGGCCAGATTATCGCTGAATATTGTAAATAAATCTATTCCACAACTGTTTGGGTCACTCGATTATGAGCAGGGCGCACCGGTCGGCTTTCTGGTGGTGGAAAAACTCATTACTCAACTTTTTGGCAACAGCGAGTACGCGCTTCGATTATTTCCATTTTTGTCAGGAACCATTTCCTTGATTTTATTCTACTATTTCGCGTGTCATTTTCTCAACGGCAAAGCGCCTTTGATGGCATTAGCGTTATTTGTTGTTTCACCCTATTTGATCTATTACTCAGCGGAAGTGAAACAATATTCAAGTGACGTTCTCATCATGCTACTTTTGTACAGCATCACATTTTATTTCCAATCAAATCGTTTAACCTTGGGTAAAACTGTTATTTTCGGCCTGGTCGGCGGCATAGCATTGTGGTTTTCCCACCCAGCTGTCTTCGTGTTGGCCGGTATCGGTGTGTGCTTACTATGGTTTATTTATCGAGACCGAGATTGGCAGAAACTGAGGTTGCTACTTATCGCCTATAGTATGTGGGCAGCCAGCCTGGTTAGTCTCTACATTGTATCGTTGCGACAGCTAAGCCACAATGCTGGACTGCTAAACTATTGGGGAAAAGGCTTTATGCCGCTTTTGCCTCATACAGCGGCCGATGTCCGCTGGTTTATGGTTACCTTCTGGGCAATTTTTGACAATCCCGGGGGTTTTGAGTTGGTGGGATTAGCTGCTTTTGCCGCTTTAAATGGTGTGTTGTGGATGACGCTGGCCCAGCGAGAGCAATTTCTACTGCTAGTTTTCCCTGTAGGTTTTACGCTGGTCGCTTCTGGGTTATACCTCTATCCTTTTCGTGGGCGGCTGCTGTTGTTTATCGTGCCGGCTATTATTGTTATCGTCGCTGCTGGTATTGAGCAGCTCAGGCTTAACACCACGTCTTCATATTTGCCCATTGCAGCGCTGTTTTTGAGCTTGCTGCTATTTCATCCGCTATTAATGGTGGTTCATACGCTGTTTAACCCGGCCAGTAAAGAAGAGATTAGACCGGTTATGGACTATATTCACCGCCATCAAAAAGACGAAGATATCATCTATCTTTACTATGGGGCGGAAGAAGCCTTTACTTTTTACCAGGACCGCTATGGTTTTCAAAACGGTAATTATATTGTTGGCGTTTACTCTCGCGATAATTTAGCCGGATATGCACACGATTTGGATCAACTACGGGACTACAAACGGGTTTGGATTTTGTTTTCGCATCTTTACAGCGAGGATGATGAGCAAGCGT
>JAGRBY010001045.1 GCA_020433835.1 Anaerolineae bacterium
TGAAGGAACGCTCTGGACTCAACATTGAGTTAACACCTTCAGAAACAATTCTCAGCGCGTCGATATCAAGGCCGGAGTCGGTTTCGTCAAGAATAGCCACTTTCGGCTCAAGCAGGGCCATTTGCAAAATTTCGGCCCGTTTTTTCTCACCACCGGAAAAACCTTCGTTAAGGTAACGGCGAGCAAAGCTCTTATCCATTTTGAGAAGATCCATCTTTTCCAGCAGTTTGTTCCGGAATTCGGCAATCGGAATCGGCTTTTTCTTGCCGTCTTCACCTTCTTCACCTTTAACGGCGTTGTAAGAGGTACGTAGAAAGTTGGCCATACTAATGCCAGGAATGGCGGTGGGGTATTGGAAGCACAGAAATAGACCCATCTGAGCACGCTCATCAGGAGCCAATTCTAATAAATTGATGCCGTCCATAGTGACTTCGCCGCCTTCAACTTCGTAGGCAGGATGGCCAGCTAAGGCATACGCTGTTGTACTTTTACCGGAACCGTTCGGCCCCATAATAGCATGAACTTCACCCGGTTTGACCTCAAGATTGAGGCCCTTCAAAATGAGTTTGTCATCAATACTCACTTGCAAATCTTTGATAGAAAGAGACGTACTCATTACGCTTATTACACTCCTAAACTTAATTTGTCATCTAATTTAAAATAATTGCGGACGTTTTTAAGAATTCGAGGGTATTCTAACATGCTGGGGGTACTTTGTCAACTAATTGGTTATTAAATATTGCAAAGTTTGAAAATTTATGGTATACTCCCCCGTGACTTAATCTCACACTTTACATAGTATATTTAGGACTGCGCAAGTCAGGTGACAGTCACTTATTGTTTATAAATCAGCTTGGGATGAGCCAAAATAGGTCGATTTAGAGTGTCCAAGTGACTGTCACTTTTAAAACTACGTACGTCATAATATTTAGTAACGAATTTAGTTGTTGGGGAGTGTTGACTATATTATGAGTCGAGAAAGCAACCCTTTACTACACAAACACATGCCCACGACCAGTCGCCGAATTTTGACCCTTTTAAAGCGCGAGGGCACCCTTACGGCCGATGAGTTAGCCACTTATTTGGGCATTAGCTCGGTGGCCGTGCGGCGGCATCTCACCAAATTAGAAGCCGATCAACTGGTAGATTATGAAGAGGTTCAGCGCGGTATGGGGCGGCCCAGTTTTGTTTACCGGCTAGGTGAAGCCGCTTCCAGTTTTTTCCCCCGGCGCTATGAAGAGTTAGCCACCGACGTTATCGAAACGATACAAAACTTGTACGGCTCGGAGGCTGTTAGCGCCATCTTTGAAAAACGCACCGAAAATATTATTGATGAGTATCGCACTGTGGTTAACGGCAAAACCCTGGATCAACGTTTAGACCAGTTGACAAAGCTACGTGAAGCCGACGGTTATATGTCAAGCTGGGAAGCCAAGCCGGGAGAAATTTTTATTTTGCGCGAATCGAACTGCCCTATTATCCATGTGGCTGAAGAATGCGGCACGGTTTGTGCCTGTGACCAGGTTATTTTAGAAGAACTGCTCGACGCCAAGGTTGAGCGTAAAAATCATCTGGTTCATGGTGATGGTGCCTGTGTGTATGAGGTGCGCCCCAAAGCCGAGTAAGGCGACTTTGTTTTTATGCGCGGGCGGAGAGGCTAGCCCCAGCATGGCTTTAAGCCTCGGTATCCGCTCTTTTTCTATCTATTTGCATACCCCCTCTCTTAAAATTTGCCATCGCCTCTCGATTGTATTTTAATTCACCGTAAATCCATTTTATGAGGAGCTAACTTGTGGCCGATGTTACGCAAGCCCACGTCTTAGAAGCATTACGTCAGGTGATTGAACCAAAACAAAATAAAGATATTGTCTCGCTTAATCTTGTAAAAAGTGTTGACATTCAAGGTTCAACGGTTAATCTGACAATTTTATTAAACCGAACGGTTGCTTCCTTTAAAAACCAGATTCAAGCAGCAGCCGAGAAAGTAGTTCTAGCCGTTCCGGGCGTAGAAAAAGTCAATGTAAAAATCGATCGGCCCATCTCAGGCGATCCCCGCTTAATGAGCCGGGCAGATTTGGGCGTGCGCAATGCTATCGCCATTGCCTCCGGCAAGGGTGGGGTTGGCAAAAGCACGATGTCGACCAATATCGCCATCAGCCTGGCGCTCGATGGGGCCAATGTTGGCCTGCTGGATGTCGATGTCTATGGCCCCAACGTGCCGATTATGATGGGCGTCAATGAGCAGCCCAAAGGGCGGAATAACAAAATTATGCCGCTCGAAAGTTATGGGGTAAAGCTGATGAGCATGGGCTTTCTGGTCGAC
>JAGRBY010001046.1 GCA_020433835.1 Anaerolineae bacterium
ATCATCTGCCAAAACTTGGTCTTGGAGCGCACCTGCTTAAAGAACACAAGATTGACGACCTCTGGAACGTCGATGCCGGTGTCGAGCATATCGACCGAGATGGCGATGTGAGGCTCTTGGTTGGGCTTGCTGAAGTCATCGATGAGCGATTGAGCATAGTTGACATAGTTATCGATGACGCGGGCAAATTTACCTTTGTACTCAGGATAATGAACATTAAACCGCTCTTCGATGAAGAGAGCGTGGTTATGGTTTTTGGCGAAGATAATCGTTTTGCCCAGCCGGTCGCCGCCGGCCACTTTGAGGCCTTGCTCCATCAGGGTCTTGAGGATGAGATCAACCGTATCGGTATTAAAGAGCCAGGCGTTGATGGCGGCAGCATCGACGGCGTCGGGGATCTCCTCGCTGTCGCCCCAGTCGAGCCGCTCCCACTCAGCCTTGGCTTCGTCATCCAGGTCATCATATTTGATGCCCTCACGGATGAATTTGGTGGGCGTTTCGTAAGCCTGGTAAGGGACCAGGAACGCATCGGCGATGGCCTGCTCTAACGCGTAGGCAAAGGTCGGCACCCCATCTTCCACGTTGAAAAGTTCATACGTGTTGCGGTCGACGTCATCTTTCGGCGTGGCGGTTAACCCCACCAGCAGGCTGTCGAAGTAGGCGAAGATGGCTCCGAATTTTTGGTAGACGGAGCGATGGGCTTCGTCGATGATGACCAGGTCGAAGTGACCGACGCTAAACAGCTTTTGCCCGTCATCTTTGGCCTCGTCGATGAGGTTCATCATTGTATGATAGGTGGAAACGACAACGCGAGCGGCAGGGGCCTGCTCTTTGCCGCCGGCCTCCAGCAGATTAACCGGATTGCTGGCGGGTAGATGGCTTTTGAAGGCTCCGGTAGCCTGGCGCACCAACGCGCTGCGGTCGGCCAGGAAGAGAACCCGCTTAACCCACCCGGCCCGCATCAGCAGATCGACCAGCGCGATAGCGACTCGCGTTTTGCCGGAGCCGGTCGCCATAACCAACAAGCCTCGGCGATGGACCTGGCTAAGATGTTCGGCCATGCGGCGAATAGCTTCGTTCTGATAATAACGGTTGACAATGGCGGCATTAATCTCTACCCCGGCCAACGGCAGAGCGCCGCTGCGGCGCTGGATGAGCAGCATAAGCTGATCTTTGGTGTAAAAGCCCTGTACCTGGCGGTGCGGATAGCGCTGGTCGTCCCATAGATAGGTCGTGTAACCGTTGGTGTAGAAGATGATGGGGCGTTGACCGTGCATCGACTCCAGGCAGTCGGCGTACAGTTTGGCCTGCTGCTTGCCCTGGTTGGGGTTGGTACTGGTGCGTTTGGCTTCAACCAGGGCCAAAGGCAGGCCGTCGTCGCCCCACAGCACATAATCAACCTTGCCGCTGCCTGTGCCGAAAGGCATGCCGGTTACCTTGTACTCCGCTACATTAGGCCCGGCCGGGTCCCAACCGGCTTCACGCAGCAAGACATCGATATAGCGCCGGCGGGTTTCGGCTTCGGAATAGTCGTGGGTATCGGGCACGGTTTGGTTGACCACTTTTTGGGCAGCAACCTGGGCCTGCAAGGCGGCAAGTTGGGCTTTGAGCGTTTCGTTTTCGCGCTGCTGCTTGAGTAGGGTCTCATCGCGTGCTCTGAGATCGGCGTCCAGCTTTTTTAGCTGCGCAACCGATTTACGAACCAGATCTACCGTCGGCGTAGGCAGCAGCTTCTCATCGAACTGTTCGGGAATGGTCGTGGGGTCTGCCTTAGTGTAGGTGCGGGCCAGCCAATAAAGAACGTGGCGCAGTTCCATCGCCATATCCAGCGCCGTGTGCGCCGAAACGGTGCTGCGGCTGTGAACGGCCTGATTGCCGTTTCTACGCAGCACCTGGGCCTTGAGATAAATCGTCTGGGGAACATTGTCTCGAAAGCTGCGGTCGTGCAGCAGCGCCGACAGATTATCGTCATAAGGGTATTCGAGCGCGGGGTCGTGGCTGTAGAGCCACTGCACAGCCAGCTCCAAAGTTCGGCGGGCGTGAAAACAGGCGCTGCGCGGATCAGACTGAACGTACTCCTCAACCCGCCGCGCCGAGCGGTAAAGGTCAGGCCATTCCGTTTTGAGAAAAGCAAAATTGGACATAGGCTTGTTCCTATATTTAATAACGGCATCCGGTAGGGGCGACGGCAACGTCACCATTATCACCGCTGGCATTCACCATCCCCCAATGACGTTGCCCACGTATTACCGCTGGCAACGGTGCAATCCAACGTTGGGGCGAGGCAATCGGATTGAGGTTATCATTCCCCACCGCGTA
>JAGRBY010001047.1 GCA_020433835.1 Anaerolineae bacterium
CATCTGCCGCCCGCGATGCACCTGGTTCTGACCACTCGGATCGATCCGCCCGCGCCGCTGGCCCGTTTACGCGCCCGGCATCACCTGGTCGAAATTCGAGAAAATGACCTGCGCTTCACCGTTGACGAGACGGCAACGTTCCTCAACCGGGTGATGGGCTTAAACCTGGCCCCGGCCGATATCGCCGCGTTGGAAACCCACACCGAAGGCTGGGCGGCCGGGCTGCAAATGGCCGCCCTATCGATGCAGGGTCGCAGCGATCTGACCGCCTTCCTCAACAGTTTCACCGGCAGCCACCGCTATATTCTCGATTATCTTATGGATGAGGTTTTTCAGCAGCAGCCCGTAGAGGTTCGCCGCTTTTTGCTGCAAACCTCGCTGCTCAACCGGCTGTCCGGCCCCTTATGCGATGCCGTCACCGAGCGGCCCCACAGTCAGGCCATGCTGGAGCGCCTGGAGCAGGCCAACCTGTTTGTACTGCCGCTAGATAGCGAGCGCTGTTGGTATCGCTACCACCATCTCTTTGCCGAGGCGCTACGTCACCGGTTGCAAGCGCTCCACCCGGAGCAAATCGCCCCGCTGCACCGCCGCAGCAGCCGCTGGCACGCGCAGCACGGGCTGATGACCGAGGCCATTCACCACGCCCTGAGCGGGTCGGATTTCGAGTACGCCGCGCAGCTGATCGAGCAGGTCGGCCAGGCGATGCTCATGCGCAGCGAAATCAGCACCCTGCTCAAATGGCTCAATGCGCTGCCCGAAACAATGGTCGAGACCCAGCCTCGACTGTGCATTTTTCACGCCTGGGCCTTTGTCCTCAACGGTCAGGCCGAAGAGGCGGAGCAACGTTTAAACCAGGCCGACACGCCCGAGGCGGCCCCGGCCATTCTGGGGCAGGTCGCCGCTATGCGGGCCTTTATGGCGCTGTTCCGGGGCGATGTCCCGCGCGTGAACACCCTCACCCGGCAAGCGCTGGCTCTGCTGCCGGCCGATGATCCATTCCTGCGGGGCATCACCGCCCTGACCAGGGGCATTCCTTATTACTTCGATGGCGATGTTGAAACCGCCCTGCACATCTTCACCGAAGTGGCCGATCTGAGCCAAAAGAGCGGCAACCTGCTGGTGGCGATTGTCGTCCGCTGCCAAATGGCCGAGGGGCAGATTTGGCAGGGGCAACTGCATCAGTCGCTGGCCACCTATCGACAAGCGCTGGCGTTAGCCACAACGCCGGAGGGCCACTTGCTGCCGGGCGCCGGGCAAATCTATATCGGGCTGGCCGCGCTGTGGTATGAGTGGAACGATCTGGAAGTTGCCGCCCAGCATATTGCCCAAGGTCTCGACTTAAGCCGGCAAATGGGTGAAATGGTCACATTTGATGCCCACATTATTGAAATCAATCTGAAGCAAGCTCAGGGCGATACCGCCGGCGCGTTTACCGCGATAGCTCAGGCCGAACAGCTCATTCAAAGTTTTAGCCTGCCGGTTCATCGCAATTTGGCGGCGTATCGCGCTCGTCTGTGGCTCAAACAAGGCAACCTGATCGCTGCCGGTCGCTGGGCCGCCGATAACCTGAATGCCGCTGCCGGCTCGCCGGCTGACTTGGATGAGATGTATCATTTCCACGAGTTCAAACAGCTTACACTGGCCCGCATTCTCATCGCCCAGGCTGCGACCTCCGAATTGCCAGCGGCCGCACTCCTGCCCGCTGCCTCGATCCCGGATAAAGCCGATGATCGGCCTGCCCAAAAAGCCCTTCAACTACTCGCGGCGTTATATCCTCGCGCAGCCAAACAGGGGCGCGGTCGCAGCGTCATCGAGATTTTGCTGCTCCAAGCCCTGGCCCACCAAGCGGCAAACGATTTGCCGCAGGCGGTGACCTCGCTCGCCCAAGCACTGGCCCTGGCCGAACCGGAAGGCTTCATCCGTCTCTTTGTCGATGAAGGCCCTCCCGTCGCGGCGCTGCTGAACCGGGTTATCGCTTCTCCGGAAGGCCGCCGGCGGGCAGAATACATTCGTAAACTACTGGCCGTCTGCCCCCATAATCCGACTGACACGGCTGTTAGCCAGAACCACCAACCACCTTCAGCCGCTGCTCCCCAACCGTTGATCGAGCCGCTCAGCGAGCGTGAACTCGAGGTCTTGCGCCTCATCGCCGCCGGCAAATCGAACAAAGAGATCGCTCGGCTGCTGGTCATCGCGCCGGGGACGGTCAAAAAACACCTCAACAACATCTACGGCAAGCTCGGCGTCCACAGCCGAACCCAGGCGTTGGTCCGGGCTAACGCGCTCGAGTTGCTGTCCTAGTAGATACCCAATGTCA
>JAGRBY010001048.1 GCA_020433835.1 Anaerolineae bacterium
CCATCGGACAGACCGATACCGATGTCCGTGCCCTGCGCGACCGGGTTCTGGCGCGCTTGCACCAGCCGGATACGGCGCTGATCGATGTCCGCTCGGCCAAGGAGTTCTCCGGCGACCTGGCCGCGCCGGAGCATTTGCAACAGGAAGGGGCGCAGTGCAGCGGCCACATTCCCGGTGCAGTCAATATTTCCTGGGGACAAACCGTCCAGCCCGACGGCACCTTCAAATCGGCCGAGACCCTACGACAGCTATATAGCACCTACGCCGTTACCCCCGATAAAGACGTTATCACCTACTGCCGCATCGGCGAACGTTCGTCGCACACCTGGTTTGTGCTAAAATATCTGTTGGGCTATCCGCACGTCCGCAATTACGATGGCTCCTGGGTAGAATGGGGAAACTTGATCGATGTACCCATCGAGCGCTAGCAATATACCTACAGGTGACAGTCACTTTTTTGAAAGTGACTGTCACCTTGGCTCCGTAAATCATCGATGGAGATGATGTCTATGACCGGTTCGATGCCCGTGCAATACGAACAAAAACTTACCTTTCGCCTACTGGTGGGCTATCGCTGGGTCAGTTTGCTGCCGCCGTTGCTGGGGCTGTTATTGTTTTCGACCCCGCGCCCGCTGCCCGCAATGGCCGCCTGTCTGCTGCTGGCGACCGGCCTGACGCTGGCTTTAACGCTGGCCGTAGCGCCCCTCAACCAGCTTCTGGTGCAGCGTCCCTGGCTGCTGCTGTTCGATCTGTTGGTTTCGGTCAGTCTGGTCTGGTACACCGGGCCGGAGCGCAGCCCCTACTATATGTACAGTCTGGCCCCCATTCTGGCGGCGGCCTATTTCTTTGGCATTCGCGGTGGGGTTACGGCGGCGGCAGTCTACAGTCTGCTGTACGGCCTGGCTTTGCTGTTGAACAGCCTGTTCGCGGCTCCGGTTAACTTGCCCGCCGCGCTAGGCCAGGTGATCAGCTTCTTTCTCATCGGCGCGATATTTGGCTATCCCACGCGCTTGCTCAAACGGCTTTACCAGGCCCACACCGAGTTGGCCGCCAAAAACGAGACGCTTTCAGAGCGCAACCGCGATTTGGATCTTCTGCGTGAGCTGTCGCTGGTGATGCAGTCATCGGTGGACCCGGCCGAGCTGCAAGAGATTATTTTGCAGGGATTGGTCGAAAAGATGGGCTATCCCCGCGCCGTTATCGGCCTGTACAATGAACGGCTCGACACGCTAACCGGCTGGCTTGTTTTGGAACAGCACGCCGCAGCCAACGGCCAAGCCGCGCCTAAACTGGCCCACACCGACAGCGTGATTATAAAGGAAGAGAGCGGCCCACTTGGGCAGGCTCTAAAAGGCCACCTGGCGCTTGAAATTGTAGACGGCGAGCCGCTCACCCATAACGCTGCCTTTAACGAGCGGCTTATCGTGGGAGCGCACTACCTCATCTTGCCCTTAATTCTACGGGAGGATTTAATTGGGGTTATTATACTCGACCAGCTTCCAACCGAGCGCCGATTGACCATGGCCGAACGTCATCCGCTCAATCACCTGGCTATGCATGCCGGAGTCTCTCTCAGCAGTATGCGCCTCTGCATCGACCGCGCCCGTGGGGCCGCCGTCACCGCCGAGCGCCATCGTATGGCCACCAACCTGCACGATCAGGTCAGCCAGGCCCTTTATGGTTTGGCTTATGGTCTGGACGCGGCCTCGCAGCTATTGGCGCACGAACCCAAACTCCAGCAGCTTGTGAGCAACCTGCATCAAACCGCGGTCGATGCCCAAACCCAGATTCGCCAGATTATCTTCGACTCAAAGCCCGATGCTGTCACAGCAGCGGTATTTGTGGCCGGTCTGCACCGCCGTCTCAACGCGCTGTCGCCGCTCAAGACGATGGCCTTACGGCTCGACCTGCCCAGCGACTTCGATCAATGGCAGGCCGAACCGCGCCGCCACCTGTATCGCATTACCCAGGAAGCGCTGGCCAACACCGTTAAACACGCCAACGCCCGGCAGTTCATTGTCAAACTCAGCCACGATGCCGACATCATCGAACTGCGCATCGCCGACGACGGCGAAGGTTTCGATCCCGCCCAGGTCGACAGTTCACAGCATTTGGGCCTACAAAGCATGGCCGAGCGCATCCAAAAGTTAGGCGGCACCTTCGAACTCAACAGCGCCTTTGGCGAAGGCACGCTGATCATCATTCACGTGCCGCTGGCTTTGGCTGAGCCGGTTGAGGAAGTGGCGGTTGTGGCGGAAGGAAGTAATTGGTAAATCGATATGACTTATACAATTAAAGATACGTATGTCATTTC
>JAGRBY010001049.1 GCA_020433835.1 Anaerolineae bacterium
CCGAACATCACGCAACAAAGGCACCCAGGTTCACCAGATAACCGAACGTTCACAATTAGCCGATGCCTATACGATCTTGCAGCAAGTCTACGCCCGATCTCAAGTCCCTTTATCCGACCTTTCCCTGTTCGAAGCGGCCTTTGATATTTTGGCCCCCAAAGGCATGTTCATTCCTCTACTAGCTCAAGTAGACGGGCAAAATATCGGCGCGGTTTTGCTGCTGGCCCACAACGGCCGCCTGCTCGATTGGTACGCCGGCTCGGATCGCAGCTTCTCGGCCTACTGCCCCGGCGAGTTACTGATCTGGCATGCGTTGGAAATGGGCCAGCAGCAGGGTTATCACCTATTTGATTTTGGTGGGGCCGGTAAACCTGATGAAGATTACGGCCCCAGAGATTTTAAGGCCAAATTTGGCGGCAATCTAGTCAACTATGGCCGCAATGTTTATGTTCACCAACCCACCTTACTGCGTTTGAGCAAACAAGGATACGAACTTTACCGGCGTTTTCTATAACAGAACAGACTAAACCTATGACACGACACCAGACGATTGATTTTTCGAAATTCACCAATCGAGCCGTAAATTTTCTGCAACGTACTCACTTTCTTGCTAGAAGATATATACAAAACGTGGTTTGGCAGCCTTATCTGCAGCAGGTTACCGATACGGACGTCAATGTGCTCTGGGCAACCCACACCGGTAGCCAGCCGGCCGTCCAATATGGCCTTGGCACTAATGACAAAGTAACGGTAACCGGCTGCTCGCGCCGAATTGAGGCGCTTGACATGCAGTTGCACCGGGTCCAACTCACCGGCTTACAGCCGGACACCCGCTACCACTATCAAATTTATGTAGATGATCGGCTGTTACCGCCCCGTAAGTCGCTCTCTTTTCGAACCGCGCCATCGGTCGGTAGCGACACCCCGTTCACCTTTATTGCCTTTGGCGATTACGGTAATGGCTCTGCCGCCCAAAAAAGGCTGCGTAACCAGATGCGGCGTGACTCCTTTCGATTTATGCTCACCACCGGCGATAATAGCCAGGGGGAGGGCACTTACCAACAACTGGATCGGATGGTGTTCCAAGTTTACGAGACAATTTTTAGTCAAGTACCCGTTTTCCCGGCTCTGGGCAATCATGATTACTTGACCGATCAAGCAGCGCCGTATCTGAACATTTTCGATGTCCCCCAAAACGCCCGACAAGAAAAAGATGTAAAGCGATATTATTCATTTACCTACGGTAATGTCGAATTCATAGTGCTGGATACTACGCCTTTAGTCAAGGCCAGCGATCCATCAACGTGTGAGGCCATGCTGCATTGGCTCCATCAAGAATTAAGCCCGTCCAGCCAGTTTTGGAAAATTGTTGTTTGCCATCATCCACCTCACAATGCCGGGCATCATGGCGTAAATCCTCGGATAAAAACGAAATTAATCCCTATTTTCGAAGCGTATGATGTAAATGTAGTGCTTAGCGGTCACCAACACAATTATCAAAGAAGTAAACCCCTCAGGCAAGAGCAGGTCACTACTATGGAAGAAGGGGGCATCCTCTATATTGTCTCGGGTGCAGGCGCCGCCGCTTTGCACACTTGTGATGAGGCAGAATGGTTGGCTCGCACGATTGCCTCGGTCAAGCATGGGATCTATAACCGCTTCACTGTGGGAGGAGATACCATGACGATTGAAGCGATCGATGACCAGGGCAATGTGGTCGATATCTGCACCTTGAATAAATCTTCATCAGTCGCTACGCCGGTGATAGATAAAAAACGAGACTTCTTTTCAACAGATTAAAATTTCTCTGAGCTTTCCGAAAATCAAACAGACTACTAAAAGGCCCAACCTACCCACTAGGGTAAATGTTGGGCCTTTTTATGGTCCAATTCATCTCAAAAACAGGTAATTTATACGGGCGTAATCGCCCTTTTTCATTGATCCCCGCAATTTATCCTGGCAAAAGTCGCGAGTCTTCTACGCTTCATTTCTAACTTTTTTCCTATAAACTAAGATTAACAACGCTAACTTGGGCCTTAACAATCAAAGATGGCTTATGTGTCTTTTTCAGAGCAACATAAAAGACCAAAGCAAAAACTTTCAGGTCCAATTTTCAGCATAATCGCCAAACTTGGGCCTTTTTCTTTTTCGCAAAATTAGCAAGCAAGGCGTTATTCCGACTAATCCATGCGGTAATACTTTCATCTCAGACCCAAGTTACTAAGAACGTGACTTATCGGATGCTCGACGTCTATTGCTCAACCAACAAGGAGAATGTAAATCATGGTCCTCGACTCTTCAACATTTTACG
>JAGRBY010000104.1 GCA_020433835.1 Anaerolineae bacterium
TAATTAATAATTAATGGTGAATGGTTTTTACTTCACAATTCACAATTCACAATTAATTATTCACAATTTCTTTTTGTCACCTTATCGACAATCTTTTGTCGATGTCCGTCCCTTAGGGCCTATTTTATCTAAGCAATTGTGCGTCTGAGCGCTCCCGCCCCTTTGATCAAAGCTCTGATCGTATACCTTAGAGCATCCGACCTTATGATCAGAGCTGCGATCATAGACTTAGAGCATCCGACCTTACGATCAGAGCTGCGATCATAGACCTTGGAGCATCCGACCTTACGATCAGAGCTGCGATCATAGACCTTGGAGCATCGAACCATACGGTTAGAGCTTTGATCGTATGGTCGAGAGCGTAGAAACCTTTAATCGGCTGCCGATTTCTGGGTAAAGGTCTTTGGGTTCTAAAGGTGACAGTCACTAAGTAACTGTCACCTGACTTTTGCATAAGTCCCGAAGGATATTTTAACCAAAACGACCGGTGATGTAATCTTCGGTGCGCTTGTCTTTAGGGTTGGTGAAGAGTTGGTCGGTTTCGCCGTATTCCACCAGTTCGCCGGCTCGGTCAGCTTTGTCCATAAGGTAGTAGGCCGTGTAATCCGAAGCACGGGCGGCCTGCTGCATATTATGGGTGACGATAACGATGGTGTAATTTTTAACCAATTCACGCATGAGGTCTTCAATTTTGAGGGTGGCGATGGGGTCAAGCGCAGAACAAGGCTCGTCCATCAAAATGATTTCGGGTTGGGTAGCAATGGCACGGGCAATACACAGGCGCTGTTGCTGCCCCCCAGAGAGGCCCAGACCGCTCTGATCGAGCTTGTCTTTCACTTCGTCCCACAGCGCTGCCGAACGCAGGGATTGTTCGACCAGCTCGCCCATATTGCCTTTGTAGCCGTTAATTTTAGCGCCCCAGATAATATTTTCGTAGATGCTTTTGGGGAACGGGTTTGGCTTTTGGAAAACCATGCCGATACGACGTCGAACTTCGACGGGGTCGACATCATTGTCGTATAGATTTTTACCGCGAAACAAGATACGGCCCTCAACTCGACCGCCGGGAATGAGATCGTTCATACGGTTAAGCGCCCGCAGCACGGTGCTTTTGCCGCAGCCGGACGGACCGATAAAGGCGGTAATCTTTTTCTCTTCCAGTTGTAAGTTGACGTTTTTAACAGCCCGAAAGCTGCCGTAGTAGCAATGAACATCCTGGAGTTCCAGGGCGTATTTTCCGTTTGTGGATCCGTTTGTGCTCATGATAACCTCCGGCTGAAGCGGTTGCGCATTAATACCGCCGATGCATTTAGGGTGAGTAACAATATAAGTAAAACGATGATAGCCGCTGCCGCAATGTTACGGAACTCATCTTGCGGACGGGCTGTCCATTGATAAATTTGAATGGGCAAGACTGTAAACTTGGCAAAAGGACCGGTGGGGTCAACCGTGATAAAGGTAGATGCACCGATGACCACCAACGGCGCGGTTTCACCGATGGCCCGCGACATCGCGAGGATGTTACCGGTTAAAATACCGGGGATAGCGTTGGGCAGCACATGGCTCCAAATGGTTTGCCACCGGGTAGCGCCCAGCCCCATACCGGCCTGACGCAGCGAATTGGGTACGGCCCGGATGGCCTCTTGCGCGTTGATGATAATCAACGGCAAAATCAAGAGCGCCAGGGTTAAACTGGCCGAAATAATCGTTCGACCGTTGGCCGTAGTGGGATCGGAAACTCCAAAGAGTGTACCGCTGGTAATCGGTTCCAACGCCCGCACAAAAATGGCCAGCCCCAATATCCCGTAGATGATAGAAGGGACACCGGCCAGGTTGTTGATGTTGGTTTGAATGATGCCGTTAATGCGCCGCAGGGTGGGGTTGGCGACCATAACCGCGTATTCTTCCAGGTAAACCGCGGCTCCTACACCAATGGGTAAGGCCACAGCAATGGTGATAAAGATAACCCACAACGTGCCAAACAAAGCTGTGCGAATACCGGCCAGTTCCGGCGTACTCGACTGCGGTGTTAGCAAGAATGAGGGCGTTAACCAACTGCGCCACTGAAGCTCACCTTGGGGAATTGTGGCGGCGATTTCTTCAATTCCGGCTCGATTTAACAGCGACTCCGACAGCGTCCAAGAGCGAACCACGCGCTGTTCAACCACCCGCTCAAGCACCAAATCCACCAACTCGGGCTGGGTACGTTCGGCCAG
Source organism: Anaerolineae bacterium (assembly GCA_020433835.1). The sequence goes on from JAGRBY010000104.1 coordinate 2,217, forward strand.
CGGCGCTTCGACATCGTAGCGGCGCAGCAAGCCGGCTGATAAGTTAGCTTCTAAGATTTCAAGCAATTCCGCTTTGGTCAACTCTTTTAACTCTCGCGAAAAGACCGTTTCGGCAAAGAAGTCGAGCGTGCCGCTATCCGCACCGGGAATAAACCGTTCGATGGGTTCATTCGGCCAGGCGGGGTTGACCTCCGACCAAGTTTTGGCGTCGGTGAAGATCTGGCGCAGTTCATCTTGGGTTGCACTCTCAAGGAAGGTATTTTTCGAACTGACCACCACGGCTAAGGCATCGGTTCCTACTCGAAATTCAATGGGGGAACGCTTGCTCTTTTCACAGGTTTCAACTTCAGCCCGATTAATCGGACGGCTGGCGTTGACCATATCAGACGCGCGATCTTCACAAAAGATTCTAAAACCGGCGGTTGTACCGGTTTGCTGCAGGTCGATGCCGCCCTGAAAACCGGCGCGGCGGAACTGAACGGCCATTTGACGGGTTAAGGGGTATACGGTTGAACTGCCGGCCACGATAAGATCGTGATCGCTTACGTCAGCCGGGTTACTGGCGTAAGATTGATAGGTGTCGGCCTGTTCGCCCACCGCTTCAGACCAAGCGGTGGTTGAATTGCCCAGTGTTTCATCAGAGATCGGGAAATAGCCGACTTCTTCAATTGTACTATTGACGTTATTGAGATAGTAGTCGACAAACGTGCCAACGGCTGCGTTTTCCTGCATAATTTCCGGTGACGAGTAAATGAAGAGCGGGCGCGAGAGCGGATAATCGCCACTTTCGGCGGTCTCGCGCGACGGCGTCTGACCATCAACGGAAACCAGCTTTAGTTTGTCGCTGTTCTCATTGTAATAAGCATATCCAAAAAAGCCGATGGCATTGGGGTTATCGGCAATGCCGTCGACCAGTTCGTTGTCATCTTCGCTCGAAACGGTGCTTGGGGCTGATAGCATCTGGCTTTCTTCCATCGCCAACACCAAACTATTGGGGTCAACGTTGTTTTGAAGCGCCGCATAGCCGAAAGCACCATTGATAATGTTATACAGTAGGGCCAACAAGGCCAAAATGGCGATAATTGTGGCCGCTTGAAAAGAGATACGCCAGGCTAAACCACCCCGTTTTCGACTTTCGATGAACTTTTGGAGATCATCGCCCTCGGGATAGTGTGATTGATTAGAAGCTTGAGAATCTTGGCTCATTCGTATTCCTCCCGGAAGCGAGCAACTACATAGCGGCTAATGATGTTTAGGATGAGGGTGAGTACAAACAGCACCAAGCCGATAGCAAAAATACTGTTATAGTCGATGGAGTCGTAACTTAAGTCCCCGCCGCTAATCCGCACAATATGCCCGGTCATGGTTTCAGCGGCGTTGAAGGGGTTAAAGGTAAAGTTCGGACCGGCCCCGGCGGCAATCGCCACAATCATCGTTTCACCGATAGCGCGGGAGATAGCCACAATAAAGGCCGCCGCAATACCAGACGTGGCCGCCGGTACAACCACTTTAACGGCTGTTTCCAGCTTGGTGGCCCCTAACCCCAACGCAGCCATCCGCAGCGAGTCGGGGACCGCACTGAGCGCATCTTCCGCCATCGAACTGACCAGCGGCAGAATAAGGACACCAACCACAACACCAGCTGAAGCGGTGTTGTAAATTTGAACCACATCATCCCCAAAGATACTGCGCAACACCGGTGTCATAAAGGTAAGGGCAAAATAACCGTACACAACGGTAGGAATACCGGCCAACACCTCTAACACCGGTTTAAGGATACTTCGAACCCGGTCGGAAGCGTATTCACTTAAGTAAATTGCCACGGCCAGCCCTAACGGCAACGCGATCAACATAGCAATAGTGGTAACCATAAAGGTGGCGTTCATCAACGCCCAGATGCCAAATAGTCCAATAGCAGGCTGCCACTGCGTTCCGGTAAAGAACTCTAACAGAGTCACCTCACCCGACGTAAAGAAATGCAGCGACTCTTCCGCAAGAACAAAAACAATACCGATTGTTGTTAAGATTGAAATCGCGCCACAGACAAACAAAAACGTTTCAATCAACGTTTCTGCCACGCGGGGTTGCTTACGCAGCTTAGTCTGAATATCGATATCAGCTTGTGAAGCGACTTCGGGTCTACTCGATGCCCCTACTGCCATAAAGTTCAAACCTCCTCTAAAATTGTGGGTTAGTTTCGTTGGTTGGTTTGAGAGTTGGTTAACAACCACCCCTTAAACCAACCAACCAACATATTTACTTCCGTATCACGCTCGACTGTGTAGCTGTATTTATCCATCTTACTACAGGGTACAAGGTGAGATCAAAATTAAATATAAAAAATAAATGCACTCGTATTATACTATTGAAAATAAAAAGAAAACGGGAAAGGATGATGGTATTGCTCTCAACTCTATGGGCAGCGTGTGGGAAGAGGCACAAAATGCCTCTTCCCACAACCCTTACTGCTTTAACGTCCTAAGACACTGTCAGTTAATTATGGAGTATTCAATAATGCTTCAGCTAAGTGCGCTCTGGATTCATCCAAGGCCGCATCACTGGCCGGGAAGTAACCCACATCCAGGATTTCGTCATCCACGTTGGTCAGGTAGTAGTTGATGAATGAACCGACTTGCGGTTTCTCAGCAATGATGTTGGCATCACTGTAAATGAACAACGGTCGCGCTAACGGGTAGCTGCCGTCTTCCGCACTGTCTTCCGTCGGCGCTACACCCTCAACCGCCAACGCTTTCAGCGTTTCCTGGTTCTCGTTGTAGTAGGCATACCCAAAGAAACCGATGGCATACGGGCTGCCTTGTACCCCTTGCACCAGCACGTTGTCGTCTTCACTCAACTGCAAGTTGCTCGCGCTCAGGATCGGCTCTTCGTCTTCTTCAAACACTGCTTCCACAAAGTAGTCGAATGTTCCGCTGTCCGTGCCCGGGATGAACCGTTGAATTGGTTCGGCCGGCCAGTCCGGGTTCACATCCGCCCACGTTTCCGCCGTCGAGAAGATCGACGCCAGTTCTTCCAGCGTCGCCCCTTCGATGAAGTCGTTCTCTTGGTTGACCACAACGGCTAACGCATCTGTCCCGACCCGGAACTCTATCGGCTCGCGACCTATCGCCTGGCAGCTCTCGATTTCGCTGTCTTTGATCGCTCGTGATGCATTCGAGATGTCTGTCTCACCGGCCACGCAGAACCGCTCGAAACCGGCTCCACTCCCGATGCTGTCAATCGTGATGTTCCCGCCATAGCCTTCGTCCTGGAACCGTTCTGCCATTCGCTCGCTCAACGGGAACACCGTCGAACTTCCGGCCGTGATGATGTCGCCCGTTACACTCAACGGATCCACTTCCGGCAACTCGCCCATCGCCATTGACCCTTCGGTCATTGCCTCTTCTTCAGCCGGCTCTTCAGCAGCTGCTTCTTCCATGACTTCTTCAGTCGGCTCTGCAGCAACTTCCTCTTCTACTGCTGCTTCTTCCTCAGCCGGTGCCTCTTCAGCAGCCGGCTCTTCGACAGCGGCTTCTTCTTGAGCCGGTGCCTCTTCGACTACGGCCTCTTCGGTCGCAGCCTCTTCCTTGACGGGCGCTTCGGTGGTGTCACCGCACGCCGCCAAGAAACTAATGATAAGCAGTAAGCTTATCAATAAATAAAGTGGTCTTACTTTGTTCCAATACATCAAACTTTTCCTCCTTAGATCATACATAATTTAATTTGATGGTGAACTCGGCACTTCGAACGTAATACTTGGCTGGAAATCACATAGTATGTATCCGGTAAGATAGTCTCACCCTTTAAAGGGTTCGTTAACCCACTGTTAAAATCGGGTTAAATCTCTATTAAGTATTTTTAACAGACAATTTTGTCGCTTTAAAAGTATTTTGGGGCAGAGGGTAAACCTCTACCCCAAAAGGAGGAGATAGAGAAGAAGATGGTCTTGTTCAGATTAAACGATGCAGGTAAAGGCGGGTTTAACCTCATATTAAGGTTAAGTAAAGTGAATGTTAAGAGTTCTTGACATTAAAATAATCTTCGATGCGGCAATCAGGGTTTAAAACAAAAAAAGAGCTGAAACAACGGTTTCGCTCCTCAAATTTACCTGCGGATTTTACTTGTCAAAAGGGCAATTAGATGGCTTTAATATTGATATTATTTTCTGATAAAAAGACTAAAAGTTCGGGCGAAGGACGTAAACTGAGTAACTTGGTTTTATCTTCCGCGCGTTTTCGTAAAACAAAGTGGTAGGCATTGTCCGTCCACATCGAGCCAAGAAGTACCGGCTGCTCAATTTCCCAGCCGTCCGATAACGTTTCAACCAACTGCCCAAACCGATTTTTATCTTGTTTGACACTATCCATTAGTAACCTCATTGTCTATTCACCGGAGCGTAAACTTTATCTCGAAATTCGATCATCTGTTGCAACTGAAGTTGGGCAGTTAATTCCTTTGAGATGAGTTGGGCTTGATGGTCGGGGTAATTATTGCTCAACTGTTTTTGAAGGCTAAGTATCTTTAACTGCTGTTCGAGTCTGGCTATCTTTAAGCTGATGGTTCCTTGTGTTTCACTCATTTTGAACCTCTTTGTTCGCTATGAATACGATCATAAATGTTATTTTTCATTGTTAAGTAAAAACTCCATTCCTATTCCTTACCCAAGGTAATAGGCAAACAATTATTTTTTATCTGTCTTATTATTCGGGCAAATTATAAACAACGGGCTTAATGAGAGAGTTAAGCGCCCGTTAAATTCAAGTAAAATGCGAGTTAAATTTTTTTAATATTAAAGAGGGTTTGCCAATAGTGGAGATTGAGACCGTTTGCCTGTCAAATGCTCAGGAAAGCCTCAGAAGATAATTTTGATACGATTTCGGTGGTGCATAGTGAGGATTATAGAAAGCTTAAAATCAACCTTCGAAACGATAGCCAATGCGTTGGATGGTGGTAATACGTTTGGGTTTCGATGGGTTTTCTTCGATCTTTTCGCGCAGCCAGCGAACATGGACATCTACTGTACGCGATTCGCCAACGGCTTCATACCCCCAGACCTTGGTGAGCAGTAAATCGCGCGATAGAACCATCCCTTTGTTGCGCATCAGTTCAGCCAGCAGGTCAAACTCTTTGTAGCTAAGGTTTAGCATGTCGGAGCCTTTGTATGCCTTACGACCAATCAGGTCGAGCGAGAGATCATTGGCCTCCAGTTTATCTGTAGCTGCCTTTGGTTGGCGGCGCAGCGCAGCTCGCACACGGGCCAATAACTCACCCAAGCTAAAGGGTTTGGTGATATAATCATCCGCTCCTGAATCAAGGCCGACAATTTTGTCGACTTCGCCGGAACGCGCCGTTAAAATGATAATCGGCACATCTATCTCGCGGCGCAAGATACGGCAGACCGATAGCCCATCCAAGCCGGGCAGCATCAAATCAAGAATAATCAAATCGGGTACCAAATTGCGGGCTAAATCCATGCCCGATGTACCCTCCACAGCCGTTGAAACCTCATAGCCCTCACTTTCCAGGTTGTAGGCCAGAGTTTGTCGGAGTGTTTCATCATCCTCGATAATCAAAATCGACTTTTTGTCTATGGTTATTTCGGCTGATTCTTGCACGAGACAGTCCTCTTTGTAAAGTGTTGGTAGGCGATCATTTTAGATCTATACGCTGGATTATGCACAAAATTTATGGTCTAGAAAACTGTAATTGAATGAATTAAAGAAAGAGTTAAAGGTAATTTAAAGTTCCGTAAAATAGTGGTTAAAAATATTTTACAAATATAAAAAGCAGCCGCATTATATGCAAAAACAACATATTTGTTAAATATACTTAACAAATACTTAAAAGTGTGATAAAATAATCAAAACGCATTGTTAACCTTAAATGGGGAGGATAATAAAATGCGAGAACGTTTTACAAATCAACTTAATAAATTGCGCGATGATATCTTGGCAATGGGAAGCGTAGTAGAAGAAGAATTACGTCTGGCCATCGAAGCCGCAGACAGTCTTGATTTTTCTTTGGCCCACAAAGTTCAGGCTATGGATAAGACGGTCAATGAAAAGCGATTTGCAATTGAGGAAAAGTGTACAGCCATCATTTGCACACAACAACCGACGGCTCGAGACTTACGGGCGGTCATTGCCGTCATGAATATGATTGTCGATCTGGAGCGAATGGGGGATCAGGCAAAAGGCATAGCCAAGGCTGTACTCCATATAGAAAATAATCCCTCGCAAACGCAGCCCATAGAGATAAAGGAAATGGGCCGGATTGTTTCAGCTATGCTGCGGCAAACGATGACAGCTTATGCCAATCGCGATATTGAGTTAGCCGAACAAGTTCCCAATCAAGATAATGAGGTTGATGAGTTGTACCACCAGCTTTTCACCCGAATTATGGTACGGATGGCTCAAGCCGAAAGTGCCGACAAATGTGAAACGAATTATGAATTTTTAAGAATGGCGCGTGAGTTAGAGCGATTTGGTGACCTGACAACCAATGTTGCCGAGCGGGTGATCTACATCACCACCGGCCTGATGCAGGAAACCAATATCGATTATCAAAAAATGCCGGCATAGACGCCGCACCCTTATTACCCCTCAAACCGATACCCAATACTACGAATAGTGGTTATACGTTTCGGTTTTGAGGGGTTTTCTTCAATCTTTTCTCGCAGCCAGCGAATATGAACATCCACCGTTCGAGACTCGCCGTAGTAGTCATACCCCCACACTTTGGTCAACAAAAGATCGCGAGACAGCACCATTCCGCTATTTTTCATCAACTCAGCCAGCAAATCAAATTCTTTAAAGCTGAGATCAAGCTGTCGATCACCAACAAAGGCCTTGCGGCCCACCAAATCAACCACCAAATCGCCCGACTCCAGGCGTTTAGAATTATCGGCATTCGGTTTACGGCGCAGCGCGGCGCGAATGCGGGCTAAAAATTCGCCAAAGCCAAATGGTTTTGTAATGTAATCATCTGCACCAGAGTCCAGCCCGATGATTTTGTCGACTTCACTGGAACGTGCCGTAAGTAAAATAATCGACGAATCCAGTTCTCGCCGCAGGATACGGCACATGGAAAGACCGTCTAACTGAGGTAGCATGATATCTAATACCACTAAATCGGGGGCCAGAGTACGGGCCATATCCAGGCCGGTTTGCCCATCATTAGCAACCGACACGGTATACCCTTCTTGATTGAGATTATACGCTAACGTTTGCTGAAGCGTTTGATCATCTTCAACAATTAAGATGGATTTCTTCTCTTCCTGATTTTGCATATCATTCCTGTTAAATGGTGAACTTGCCCCGTTTATATCAGTAAATAACTCGACACTTACTCTGCCAGAACCCTGTTCAATTCGCTTGATGATTATAGCCTTGGGCGAAGTTAAGTCAAAAGTTAAAAAAACATCTAATCTTGCGCCAGAGGCAGAGCTACAAAAAATATCGAACCTTCACCGAGGGCACTTTCTACCCAAATACGCCCGTTATGGGCTTCAACCAGTTCCTTAACAACCGTTAAGCCCATACCCATGCCCCGTTCCTCCAGCGGATTTTGATTATCCAGTTGAAAAAACGGCTCGAAAACACGCTTAAAATCTTTTTTCGCCATCCCGACTCCGGTATCACGCACCGATATCATCAAATGGGGAATAAACTTATTGCCTTCGCGCTCTTCTTGAACCCAACTACGCAGCGTAATCTGGCCGCCGGGTGGAGTAAAGCGACAGGCATTTGATAGTAGATTTTCTAAAATCCGGTAAATATGATGCCGATCGGCTGTCAGGTTGGGCAAGCCCGAACTGATTTCCCGTTTCAACGTCACCTCTCGCAGTTGGGCCAGCGGTCTTGCCGCCTCAAACGCTTCATTAATAACCTCAACAGGATCGATAACCTCAAAACGAGGCGACGTTTTGTGCTTTGTTTGGCTGTTTACCTGAATTGAATTATTAAGCACCTCAATAACCCGATCGACGCTGGTATGGATGATGTGCTGTACCCGCAGTTGATCGGGCGAGTAATCTTCCAACTGGCCATTGAGCGACAATTCGGCATAGCCTTTGATTACCGCCAGCGGCTCGCGCAAGGTTCTCGATAAGGCGTAGATAAAATTATCTCTAGCCCGATCGGCCCGCACCGAATTGGTGACATCCTTGAAAATAGCCACTATACCAAGCCATTCTTTATCCACGCCCCGCCAGGGCACAAGCTGTCCTTGAATCGCGCGTTCCTTATCCTCATAAAAAGTCGGCAGCGGTTCATTGCGCCGAGAAAAGTTGGCAGCCAAGCGTTCGATAGACTCGCCCGAGTCGATTTGGCCGTAAATGGTGCCGATTGGCTGCCCCAACAACTCATCTCGGGAGCGGTCTAAAATGCGCTCGGCCGCCCGATTCGCCAACCAGACCCGTCCGTTTGCATTGCTCACAACCACCCCTTCGCTTAAAACCTCAAGAATGGTCAAATAATAATTCGGCTGTGCCGGCTCGGCTCCCTCACCATCACTCTCTGTTAAGGAACGTTGCCGTTCTAACGATTCGAATATATTTGCCACGGCACGCGACTCCACCATAGCCGCCGGCCGTCGGATAGTTTGAGCTGACGGCTCCGTGGGCAACCCCGCTCCGCTACCAAATCTGTCAATCATTCTTGATTGTACCGGCATCGCCGCCACCGGCTCCATCTCTAGCTTTTCTGAACCGTTCTGTTGCAGTAAATCAAGCTGATAGTAGCGGCGATACGCTTCAACAATCACCGCGATTTGGGTCGATATAGATCGACACAACTTTCGGGTTTCGCCATCAATCGGTAAGCCGGTTACCGGATTACCCAAAACAAGAATGCCTACAGGTGCTCCGTGGGCCGCTAACGGCTGAAATAAGGTTGGCCCAACCTGCTCACTTTGCCACATTTGGTACAGCCTCTTTAGTTCGGCCAAATTTTGTTTTGGAGAAACAACCTGCTGCCGCATATCGGTAATCACCTGGTGAAGCAGTTTGTACTCAGCCACATCAACAGCCGATGGGTGCCTCTCAGGTAAATTTTCTACTGAGTAGACCGCTCCCAAATGCAGCCAATTGGGTTGGTCAACGTCCAAAAACAGCACCGCGGCCAGATCCGTATCGGCAATATGAACCAGGCTGCGCGTAATATGGGATAACGCCTCGGCCATACTCGGAACGGTATTGATAATTTCGGTGGTTTCTAGCACTCTCTGTCTTTCCCGGTTAAGCTCCATCGCTTCTTGGGCTATATGCTCCGACTGAAACTGGCGGACCTGATACTTTTGCATTTGCTCAATATGAAGCGCCCCAATCAAAAATGCATAGGCCAGCAAATTACCGCCCCAAACCAGGGTAGGCCAATCGAGTAGGCTAAAGAGGGCAGCTAACCCCATAAAAAAGGGGGCCAGAAGATGCAGCCCGCTAAAACGCTCCTGGCTAGCAAAGATCAGCAAAGAGCCAAACATCGTTATGATTAAAATGTGAATTTCAAAAGGAAGAGGCCATTGAGGAATAAGAGGAAAAATCGAGAGGAACAGCGCCATACCGGCAGCGACACCACTCAACCGACGTTCTATCGCCGTTAAATGATCGACATCGACCAACGCCCACACCAAACAAACGGCACTGAATACCGTGAGAGCTTCCAAACTGCGCATGGCCGCCTCACCCGGCACCCCGCTCGACGAAGCGGCCAGCGTCATGATCAGACTGATCGATTGCGTGATCACCAAAAAAAACAGCGGAACAAGCCGCCAACTATACTGGCCGCGTGAAAAGTTGCTCAACCCCAGTAAAAAAGCCGTCAACGTAAAAAGGTTAGCTGCAAAAAGATAAAATTGCATCAAGCGATAATCCTGTTTCTTATTTGGAGTATCAACTTTACATCAAAGGACGTGTGAGTTGGTAAAGTACGGATAAGTTGATTCTAACTATTTCAGTATAGCAAACATGGTTTTGGAAAACAATGGGCTTTTGGGGGGAGTTACTTTGGTACGAGATAGGAGATTAGAGATTGGGAGACTGGGAGATTTGGCCTTAGAAATCACCCAATCTCTAATCTCCTACTTTGGAAACTAAAAACTATTCTTACGATGTTTCCAGAGGCAAACTTCGTGGGGTAGGCGTTAAGGTTGGCGTGGGCGTTAAGGTTGGGGTAGCTGTGGGCATGGGCGTGGGTGTGGGCAGATCAGGATCAGGAGTTTGATGCTCAAATTTGGTAATGAGATACCACAGCAACTCGGCATTGCTGTTAAAAACCATGGTCAACGGTTGGGTGGGGCTGCCTTCAAAGGTAATCGCCTCCGGCTTATCCCTAAAATAGAAAGGATCTTCGTCGGCAACCATCTTCTGAAAATCGGCAAACTCGCTACGCGCAATGGAAATGGTGGCGATGATACCGGGCCGAATTTGCATCGGTTCCATGGGATCGGCCGGTTTTACGGGGTGCATCCGCAGCAAGAAGATGTACTTATCAAAGGAAACGTCGACCTTCGCCAACAAATAATAGAGTTGGTTATCTTGTTTAACCACCGACATCGGCTGCCAGGTGTTCAAATCAACGCCGCTGCGCCGATCGGCAAAAATCTCTTCGATGATGATATCTTCCGTCAGCATACTGTCGGGCGTATGACGGGCCGCGAAATTGGTTGACAGGGGCGTCAAATCCACAACGGCCCGGCTTCTATCGCTAAAGGTAATCCAGGCGGCAAAGTGCTCAATATTTTCGGCCTCGCTGCCCACAGAGGCCGACACGCCAAAGCTACCCAGCGCAACCCGGCTGACATTGGGCATCGTCCTGAGCACGTGACGGGTGGCATAGGCCGATACAAAACTATCAACCGTACTCCATTCCGTCGGATCGGCTGATTGCTCGGGATAAACCAGGCGCGTTTTTTCCCCATTTATTCCAGGCTCAAGAATTATCTTGGCTGACTCATCCATCAGCAGCGGGGCAAAACCAAATTCAATATCGGCCAAAGCAGCTTGGGCAGAGTTAAGCGCTTCAACATTATCATTTTGGGGAACAGCCGGACGCTGCGTGGCTGTGGGCAGAGACGTAGGGGTTGGGCTAGGCGCAGGAGAACAAGCTAAAACACCTATAACCACCAATCCATGTATCAAAAAAAGCCAGAATTTTCTTCGATTCTTTCCCACGTGCAAACCTTACTGCGTATTCCCGTTATGATAATTAGATGGTATGCTATTTTCTTAAAAAAGACCAAACCATTTCTTCTTTTTCTTGAGGCTGGCCCCGGCCTCAGACGGATTAAAGCCATCGGCCCAGACGGTTTGGTCATCATACGTAGCGCGTCGCAAAATTGCTTGGGCCATCATTGCCTGGCGCAAATTAGCCCCGCTTAGATCGACTCCCTCAGCAAAGGTGGCCCGCATATTCGTTTCGCTTAAATTCGCCTGAGCCAGATTAGCATCTTTGAAGTTGGTTTGAGATAAATTGGCCTGGCTTAAATTAACGCCGCTCAAATTGGCTCGCATCAAATAAGCCCGATCAAGATTAACACCGCTCAGATTGGCTTCGCTCAAATCGGCTTCATCCAGCTTGCTTTTGGCCATATTAACCCCGCTCAAATCCACACCGGCCAGGTGCGCTTTGAGCAAATAGGTTTCGGTTAAATTAACGCCCGCTAATTTGGCCCCCACCAACACGCTGCCGCTCAAATTGGCTTCGCTTAAATTGGCATTTTCCAAGTTGGCTTCACTGAAATTGGCCTCACGAACCTGAGATCCCTTGAAGTTTGCGCCGCTCAAATTGGCTCCGCGAAAATCACTGCCGCTTAATTCCAGGCTCGACAGATCTAAACCGCTTAAATCTTGCCCGGAAAAAGCGAGGCTTGAACCTTCGGCTAAAATTTTATCTTCAATTTCTTGACGCGTTACGGTCACAAAACACATCTCCCAAACATCGAGGTTGAACTGGAGGAAACTGACGAGTATTGCCCCTAATTGTAGCACCTCCATCTCTATCTGACAACAGTAAGTTGAGCGGCGGTAGGGTAATCGCCCGGATTTTTGGTAAAATGAGCCGCCGTGGGAGCATTACTCTATTGATTATTCACACTTCTGCGCTAAAATCATCTGGATAGGACTTATGCAAAAACCAAGAGACAGTCGATTAGCCGGCTGTCTCTTGAATGTGGAACCAAATCCGACCAAACGGTGTATAGACCATGACCAACGCCAATACGAGTACTTTGCCGTTAAACGAGCCGCCGGTCAACGGCCATCCGTCACAAAGTGAAGGGCGCAACGCCTTGAATGAAGCCGAACTTGTTCAACAAGCCTACCAGGGTCACCAAACAGCCTGGGCCGCTTTAATGCAACTCCACCAGGAACCGATTTTCCGGCTGGCTTACTTACTCTTACATAACAGCGACGAGGCCAAAGATATTGCTCAGGAAACCTTTATTCGGGCTTACCAATCGCTCGACCGCTTTGATCAGGAGCGTCCTTTGCGCCCCTGGTTGTCGCGCATTACGATTAACCTGGCTCGCAATCGACGGCGCAGTTGGGGCCGATATATGGCCCACCTTACCCGCTGGTTTCAGCAAGAATCGCAGCAAGTCGAGCCTGGGCCGCAGGAATTACAGCACCAGGCCTGGCAATCGCAAACATTGTGGCAGGCCATCCGGCATTTAAACCAAACCGACCAAGAAATCATCTATTTACGCTACTTTCTTGAACTATCCGTCACCGAAACCGCCGCAGCGGTCGATATCGCCCCGGGCACGGTCAAATCGCGTCTGCATCGAGCGCTCAGCCGGCTGCGCTCGGTTATCGAAGAAGAATTTCCGGCTTTGCAAGAGGAACGTTTGGCATGATACCAAAAGAAACCCATTCCCCTATTGAGCCTATCGAGGCCCACATAAAAATACTGGCCCACAACTTCACCTACCCCTCAACCCCCGATTTGGCCGGCGAATTCAAAGCGCGGAGCATCAAGCCGCAGCCGAACCCACCCCCTGCAACCTACCGGGTTATGTGGGCAGCAGCCATCGCCCTGGTTATCGCCATCGCTATTCTTTCGGCGTCGGCAGCCTCGCCGGCCCGTATTTTGCTGCTTGAATTCTTACAACTTAGCCCTATTCGAATTTTCCTCATCGAACCCTATCAGGCTACAATAACACCGACGGCAACCGCGACCCATTCGGCGGCTTTAAGCCCCAAAACCCAATCTGACGCCGCTTTAACGATAGCTGCCCCCACCCTAGCGGCCACACCGATCGTGGCCGTCCCGAACTTGTTCTCAATGAAACTTTCTTCTCCGGCCCAACCCCATTCTGTTGAACCTGTTTTTTATCAGCCGGATCCGCTCTATTTGGAACCCCCAAACGAGGCAAATCGTTAGATTTATGGTAATATTACAAGTTGTACGTCGAATACAAGAGTAGGATTATTGCTGCCAGTATGAATAAAATTGAAGAACACACTAT
>JAGRBY010001050.1 GCA_020433835.1 Anaerolineae bacterium
CACGGTTTTGGTACGGTGCAGCTTTTTGTCGAAGCCGATTACGAAGCTCACTTTTTTACCATGCGTGAAGAATCCGTCTATAACGAAGAGTTCAAGCGAATGGCTCTATTTGATTACGTAACCAACAATGCCGACCGCAAAGGTGGTCACTGCCTCAAAGGCACCGACGGTACCGTCTGGGCCATTGACCACGGCTTGACCTTCCATTCTGATCTTAAATTGCGTACCGTTATCTGGGACTTTTGCGATCAACCCATCGCCGATCCTCTGCTGGCTGATTTAGATAATTTCCACACGCTGCTTGACAACGGCCAGCTTTGCGCCGTCTTGGCCGATTTCATTACCACCCGTGAACTGGAAGCTCTCAAAAAGCGGGTGTCAACGCTGGTCTCCAGCCGACAGTTCCCCACGGCTCGTCTGGGCCGGAACGTGCCGTACCCTCCTATTTAATCCGTCACTAGAAATGAATAACATCGCTGTGTAGAAGCTCGGAATTTATACCGTTTCGCTCATATGGAAAAACGAATCCATTTTTTTTCTCTCTTGACAAATGGAGCTATCTCTCTTACAATGGTGTCACGTTTCCGGTATCGTTACCGGAAACAATACCGAAACCGATTATTCGGCCTAATGGAGAGATACATAGAATGGCTCGTAAGAAGTCGACGGTAACAATTCAGGATGTTGCGGCGGCAGCCGGTGTTTCCGTTTCCACTGTGTCACGAGTACTCAATGACAAAGATGATGTGGCTGAAGAAACCTACGAAAATATTCAGCGCATCATCAGAGAGTTAGGTTATACCTCCAGTTTGGCCGCTAAAAGTATGCGCAGCCGCAAAACCAACGTTATCGGCCTTGTGGTCCCCGATTTAACGCAGTCGTTTTCTCTGAATGTGGTTAAAGGTGTCAATCGGGCCATTGAGGGCTTAGATTACGATCTTCTCGTTTATACCGGCGGCGACAGCACAGATCGAACGTGGGCCGTGCGCGAGCGTCGGTATGTGTCGTTGCTCAACGGCAGCATTACCGACGGCATTATTGTGGTGACCCCCACCGCAGAAACTTTTTCTACCCATTTCCCCCTGGTTGCTATTGATCCCCATCTTGACAGCGCCGATTTCCCTGCGGTGATTGCCACAAACCGCATCGGCGCGATGTCGGCGATGGAATATTTGCTCGGTCTGGGCCATCGTGACATTGGCTTCATTGGTGGCCGGCCCGATTTGCAGAGCGCTATTCGTCGTTTAGAAGGCTATAAAGACAGCCTGCGCCAAGCCAACATCTCCCTCAACCCCAATTTTATCCAAATTGGCGATTTTACCCAAAAGACCGGCTATCACTGTGCTAAGAATTTATTAGCCTTGCCGGAACGCCCCACCGCTATTTTCGCGGCCAACGATAAATCGGCGATTGGAGCCATTGACGCCATCATCGACTCCGGGCTAAGCGTGCCTGGGGATATATCCATTGTTGGATTTGATAATATCGAGGAGGCCTCTTATGTCCACGGCGGATTGACGACAGTCGATCAGTTTATCGGCGATATGGGCCGGGTAGCTGTTGAGATGCTCGTCGCTCTGATCCAGAATCAACCGATTGAAAATTCTATCTACCGAATGCCGACCCGACTGCTGGTAAGAAATACCTGCCAGGCTCTTGTAGCTAAAGCAGGGTAACAGCAGAATAGCGTTGTTAAATGTGTTGGTAGTCATGGGAATACTGTCGACAAGCAATTTTTCAGTAACGTATCCGTCCCAATGTAGGCGGAGAAGCCATTGCGAACGATGACCAATGAACAAGACCTCCCCCCTCTCTCTCGAAGAGAATTTTTAAAAACGGGACTCGCCGCCGGAGCGAGTTTGGTAGTCGCTAGCCGTCGAGATACTAAGCCCGCCGCGGCCTCAACCGAGCAACAAGCGACCGCTCCCCCCGACGGTGATCCGCTTTATCTTGACTACACCCGCCCGGTCGCAGAACGGGTCGATGACCTGGTGGGCCGGATGAGCCTTGAGGAAAAAATTGCGCAGATGGGCAGCAACGCGCCGGCCATCGACCGTTTGGGGATTGCCCAGTATAACTGGTGGAATGAAGCGCTGCACGGTGTCGCCCGAGCCGGGGTTGCCACCGTTTTTCCCCAGGCGATTGGCCTGGCCGGCACCTGGAATGACGATTTGATCTTGCAGATGGCCAGGGTAATTTCCGACGAAGGGCGGGCCAAACATCACGAAGCAGCTCGCAACGGGGTGCGTGACCTGTACACCGGCCTAACCTTCTGGAGCCCCAACATCAACATTTTTCGCGACCCCCGTT
>JAGRBY010001051.1 GCA_020433835.1 Anaerolineae bacterium
ATCGCAACCGAATGAATTCGGTCGCTGCTAAAGAAAACCTGTTGAAACAGGTTATCGGGTTTGCCCTTAACGTGTTTTAACACGTTTCTTCTATCAGGCTGTGAATTCAGTCGTAGACATTAAAGTACTGAATCGTATCTAAGCTTAATTTGCAAGAATAAGGAAAAAGCTGAAAGCTGGTAGTTGACGGCTGACCGCTGCCATATTTGTACAAACCCGGCGATCTCTCTATACTCTGCCTACTCCACGAACAGGATATTCCTTTGTGTTAAACTCAAAAACCATCGCCGCTGATCGCCGCAACCTGGTCGGGGCAGACGGACTGCTGCTGCTGACGGTTTGCTTTTGGGGCGTCAACTTTTCGGTGGTTAAGTTTGCCCTGTCGATACTGCCGCCGCTGGCCTTTAACGGGCTGCGCTTTGTGTTTGCCTCGGTGCTCCTGCTGGTCATTGCGTTCCGTAACGGGCAGCGTTTCAACTTCCAGCGCCGCCACATCGCGCCCCTCATCGGGCTGGGCCTGGTGGGCAATACCCTCTATCAAGTCTTGTTTGTCTTTGGTGTCAACAATACCACCGCCGATAACGCCTCGCTGATTTTGGCGACGGTGCCGGCCTGGGTGGCTCTCATCGGCACCATCGCCGGAGTCGAGCGGGTCGAGCCGCGCGGCTGGTTAGGGGTCGCGCTGTCGTTGGTCGGTATCGTGATGATTATTCTGGGCAGTGACCGCCAGGTCGATTTTCATTTTGGCGGGGCGACGCTATGGGGCGACGTGCTGATGCTGGGGGCCACCTTGTGCTGGTCGGCTTATACCCTGCTGAGCCGCCCGCTGATGCGCCATTATCCCTCGCTGGCGGTTACCGGTTTTAGCACAACGGCGGGGGCTATCCCGCTGCTTCTCATCGCAACACCGTCGTTAATGACGGTCGATTGGTCGGCGCTGCCGCTAACGGCCTGGGTGGCGGTTATTGCCTCGGGCACGTTTGGTATCGCGCTGGCCTATGCCTTCTGGAACTTTGGGGTTTCCCGGTTGGGCAGCGCCCGCACCGCGCTCTACTCCAATTTGGTGCCGCCCATTGCTTTGGTCACCGCCTGGTTGTGGCTGGGCGAGACGCTGACGACCCAGCAGTTGGTGGGGGGCGTGTTGGCTTTGATTGGGGTGGTGCTGGCGCGGCGCTTTACGCGCTCGGTAGGGTGAAACACTGAACCACTGAATATGATGATGTCACTGAATGCTGTATTCAATCCTTCATTCTTTTTTTGCCATAGGGGCTGTGAACTCGGTTGAGGGTCAGTGTTCTCATTTTTCTCATAAATTCAGTGTTTCACTCTCGCCCCATAGCTGAAACGCACCCAAGGTGTCAGGTACAGTTGATATTTTTGGCCGGTCGGGTAGAATTTCTTTAGGGTCAATATTCAACATAGTGTGGCTTTTTTGTGTGCGAAATTCTTACCACAGAGGTCGCAGAGGAGGCACAGAGGTCGCAAAGAAAAACGCTGTTAGCCCTTACGCAGTTGGCGAAGCGAACAAGGTGACAGTCACTTAGCGATGATAAATCGACCTATTTGGGCCACGCGGACGCACATTCTCGGCCAAAAAGTGACTGTCACCTTTTGAACTGCGTAACGCTTCTCTGTGTTCTTTGTGCCTCCTTTGCGATCTCTGTGGTTTATGCTTTCAATGTGTCCAGATATAGTGTTAGTGCTAACAGGATCGAATCAAAATGAAGGACGTTTTAGAACACATCGAAAACTGGCAGGAAGCGGGGCGACAGATTGCCGTGGCGACGGTGACGCAGACGTGGGGGTCGTCGCCGCGCGGGCCGGGGTCGAAGATGGTGGTTAATGATAAGGGCGAGATGTTTGGCTCGGTGAGTGGGGGGTGTGTGGAAGGCGCGGTGGTGCAAGAAGCCTTACAGGTGCTTAAAAGCGGCCGGCCCAAGCTGCTCCATTTTGGTGTGGCCGATGAGATGGCCTGGGAAGTGGGTTTGGCCTGCGGCGGCACCATCGAAGTCTTTGTGGAGCGGCTAGATTGGTGAGCGAGACGCCCCTCTTTTCTACATTTAAGTCCTACATCGAACAAGAACAGAGCGTCACCCTGGCGACGGTGGTGCGGGGGCCGGACGCGCTGCTGGGGGCCAAAGCGCTTATCCCGGCCAACGGCCCGCTGCTTGGGCCGCTGCTCGATACGCTCTGGCGCGATAAACTTATCCGCGATGCCCAACTGCTGATGCGCGAGCATAGCTCGGCCACGCGCCGGTATGAGGACGACAGCATTGAGGTCTTTTTCGATGTCAACCGGCCCCCGTCGCG
>JAGRBY010001052.1 GCA_020433835.1 Anaerolineae bacterium
TGATTATCGCTTATCTTAACCCGCTAGTTCGTCGAAATTTTATGATCGAGCCTAATAAATCCAGAGAACAATTAATCGATGAACTCAATACCGTCCGGCAGCGCCTGGCCGAATTAGAGCAGGCGGCGATGGCGGTTCCCCATGCCGACAATTCTGTCGACAGCACGCTTCGCGAAGATGGAATGATGCAAGCCAATGCCCAACTGCTTGATCAGCTAAAAAAGCAGAATGAATACCTGGCGGCCCTGCATAATACCACCCTCGATCTTATGAATCGTCTCGATCTAACGGATCTGCTCCAGGCTGTCGTCATCCGTGCCGGCCAACTGCTCGATACAGAACACGGTTTTGTGGGTTTAGTTAATTCTGATGAAACCTTCATCCATATAGAAGTAGTAGCCGGGCTTTTTGCCCGCCGTACCGGTGTTCAAATGGGGCCGAATGAAGGCATGGCCGGCACGGTATGGCAGCGCGGTCAACCCCTTATTATTGAGCATTACGACCACTGGTCGGGCCGCTCTAAACAAATTGAACATAATATTCTCGGCGCAGTTATAGGCATTCCTATCAAGTCGAACGAAAAAGTTGTCGGGGTTCTTGGTTTGGCTTACGAAGCCGCTTCGGGTCAGAAATTTGATAATGAAGAGGTCGAACTATTAACCCGCTTTGCACAATTGGTCTCGATTGCTTTGGAAAACGCCCGCTTACACACCATCGAGCAAGCCCGTTTTGAAGACCAAACCCGCCGCATTGAACAATGGCGCAAAGTTCAAGAGATTTCATCAACGCTCAACACCTCACTTGAATTAAATCAAGTTCTTAATACAGCTTGTAAGATGTTTATCGAATTGATTCCCGTCGATCATTGCGGCGTTATATTGCTCAATCATGAGCGGCCGGGCTACGGCAAATTGGTGGCTGAATACCCTCAAACCGATTTATGCGGCATCGACGTGTTGCTTAACCCCGCTATTCAAAAGGTGGTCAGTAACTACACCGCATTTGTTAGCTTTAATGTTCCTGACAGTCTTGAGCTTAAAGAATTTCCAACGTGGAAATCGCTAGGGATTAAATCGATCTTGATTGTGCCGCTAATGGTTCAAGGGCAGATTATTGGCTCGGTGGGGTTGGATGCTACCCGGCAGCCGTACGCTTTCACCGAAGAAGAGCAGAATATGTGCAAGGTTGTTGCCGATCAAATCGCCATCGCCATTGCCAACGCGCGGGCCTTTGAAGCCGAACGAGCCGCCAAAAACCAGGCCGACACCTTGCGCGATGTGGCCGCCATTTTAAATGAAAGCTTTGATAGCAAGGTAATTTTAACCCAAATTTTGGCCCAACTTGAACGCATCATTGTTTACGATAGCTGCTCGCTGATTTTGCGCGATGTCGATACGTTTCAGGTGGTTGCTACCCGAGGCTTTGCCAAAAACGCACGCGTTGAGGGCATAACTTTTGCCCTGGCCCGCCGACCGCACCTCCAGCAGTTGGTTGATATGCATCAACCGTTGGTTATCTCTGATACGCGCGAGTTTGAAGGCTGGCGTCAAGAAGAAAACTCAACCATTCGCAGTTGGATTGGGGTGCCGCTTATCTTTTCTGATATGTTGATTGGTGTGCTGTCTATCGATCATCAGCAGCCCCATTTTTATGTTCAGGCCGATGCTGAGGTTGTTGCAGCCTTTGCTGATTTAGCCGCCGTTGCTATTCAAAAAGCGCAGCTATACAACCACGCCCAGCAGGAAATTATGGAGCGCAAACGGGCCGAAATAGCCCTTCAGCATGCTAAAGAGGTGGCGGAAGATGCCAATCGAGCCAAAAGTACGTTTCTGGCCAATATGAGCCACGAACTGCGCACGCCCCTCAACGCCATTATCGGCTACAGTGAAATTTTAATTGAAGATGCCGAAGAGACGGCCCAGACCAATATTATTTCCGACCTTAGAAACATCAACGAAGCCGGCAACCATCTTTTGTCCGTTATCAACGATATTCTTGATCTTTCTAAAATTGAGGCCGGCAAAATGGAGCTTTATATCGAAACTTTCGATATTGGCGAGCTGATTGATGACGTGGCTTTAACCATCCAACCCTTGGTTGAAAAAAACAACAATAACTTAATTGTCCAATACAGTAGCGATATCGGCACAATGTCTGCCGATATGGTCAAAACGCGACAGGCGTTATTTAATCTCCTCAGCAACGCTGCCAAATTTACCCAGCGCGGCACCATTACGCTGGCCGTCTCGCCCGAAAATGTGGAGTTATCGCTGCCGGCCAACTTTTCTTTCGCTGTTATCGACACCACCG
>JAGRBY010001053.1 GCA_020433835.1 Anaerolineae bacterium
GCCTTTACATTCTCGATGAACCGAGCATCGGCCTACACCAACGCGACAACGAGCGTCTCATCAAAACGCTGGAAGGGCTGCGCGATTTGGGCAACACGGTGCTGGTGGTTGAGCACGATGAGGACACAATGTACAAGGCCGATTGGATCATCGACATGGGACCGGGAGCCGGCAAACACGGCGGCGAGGTTGTCTGGTCAGCCGAGCGCGACAGCTTTTTGAAAGAAAGCACCTCGCTTACGGCTCAATATCTGCGGGGTGACCGCCGCATTCCCGTACCACCCCGCCGCCGCGACGGAAATGGCAAATTTATTGTGGTTAAGGGTGCCAAAGAGAATAACCTTAAAAATATCGATGCCAAATTCCCATTGGGTAAATTTATCTGCGTCACCGGGGTTAGCGGCAGCGGCAAAAGCACGCTGGTGCTGGAGACATTGCATCGCAAGCTCGACCAACTGCTCTATCGCGCCACGGCCCGACCGGGCCGGCACGACGCTATTGAAGGCATCGAGCATATCGACAAAGTCATCGACATCGATCAAAGCCCTATCGGCCGCACGCCGCGCAGCAATCCGGCCACCTACACGGCTTTGTTCGGCCCCCTGCGCGAGCTATTTGCCAGCATGCCCGAAAGCAAGCTGCGCGGTTACAAAGCCGGTCGCTTCAGTTTTAACGTCAAAGGTGGTCGCTGCGAGGCCTGCCAGGGTGACGGCATCATCAAAATCGAGATGCAATTTTTGCCCGATGTTTACATCCCCTGCGATGTCTGCCACGGCAAACGGTACAATCGCGAAACGCTGCAAATCAAATATCGCAACAAATCAATTGCCGATGTGTTGGCGATGACGGTTGATGAGGGTCTCGACTTTTTCTCCAACATCCCGGCGGTGCGCCGCAAGCTGGAAACGCTCCACGATGTGGGTCTGGGGTATGTAACCTTGGGCCAGCCGGCAACGACGCTCTCCGGCGGGGAGGCCCAGCGCATCAAATTATCCAAAGAACTGAGCCGTCGCTCAACCGGACGGACGCTCTACATTTTGGATGAACCGACTACCGGCCTCCATTTTGCCGACATTGAGCGACTGCTGGCCGTGCTAAATCGGTTGGTCGATGCCGGAAATACGGTATTGGTCATCGAGCACAATTTGGATGTCATCAAATGCGCGGATTGGATTATCGACATTGGGCCGGAGGGCGGTCACGGGGGTGGTCGAATTGTGGCAGCCGGTACGCCCGAGCAAATCGCAGCCAGTGTCGACAGCTACACCGGTCGCTGGCTCAATCGCATGTTGACGCCGACCACACCCTAACGGATGGCGGTCTGAGAAAAGTAACACATCGCAAGGTTGCAAAAAATATACCCGTGTGACGTACAACGCTGCAACCTTGCAACCTTGGAAATCAGGAAAAAAGAGATGTCGAATCGACAAAAGTTCACCATGCTGGCTTACGGCTTAACCGCTTTTACTCTGGGCGTACTGTGGAGCTTCGGCTATATCAGCCTACCCCTCTCTCTGCTTGTTGGAACTGTAGTAGTGATTGCAACGGAGTGGTTGATGTCTGTCGCCGAGCGTTAATTTAGTCGGGGTAAGCCTATCGCTTCTTTATCGAAAATAGCGCCGCTTAATTCAGCATTGGTAAAGTCGGCCCCGTTCAAGGCCGCTCCCCGTAAGTCGGCGTTGGTCAGGTTGACCCCGCGCAGCTTTGCGCCCCGTAGATCAGCATTTTGTAAATTGGCTTGCCGCAGATCAGAGCCGCTAAGATCGACCTTGGCTAGATGGCCATTTTCCAGAAAAGCTTTCATCAATCGAATTTCGGTGATGCCTTCCCGATTAAGGCGTTTGATATTACCGACAATGCGATGCATAGCCTCCTCGTTACGCCAGCCTAAAAAGTCATCAATTTCCTCTTTATAGCGCTCAACCGACATCCGGCGCTCACCCAAGCGGGTAAGCCACCCCACAAACACGCCGATAACCAACAAATCGAAAATCATACCGTGGGCTTCTACCATAATATTTTCAAAAAAAGACCAGTTGTAAAAGCCAAAGGCATATGTTGATAATGTAATAAGCACCGTGACCATCAAAAAAACGTAAATGGCTAACACCACAGGGCCGTTAGCCGACAGTTCTGCTAACCAAGCCCTCGCTTCCTCTTTAACAGTATGGTGTTCTTGTTGGGGTCGTCGCATCAATGTCCTCCCGGTGGATGCTGTAAGGGTGTAATTTACTAAGAAGCTGTTTGAAAAGTCTTCTAGGGTCCACAGATAGACACAGATTATCACTGATATTATCAAAATTCAGATA
>JAGRBY010001054.1 GCA_020433835.1 Anaerolineae bacterium
GCATGATTTCATTGGAAAACATGTCGATGAGATTCTAACACCTGACATTGCACAATTGAGCACGGACGCGGCAATTGCGGCCTTAGATAGCGGCAACGAACAGATCTATCAATACCGAATGCCTAATCGCCTTACAGGCGCGCCAACGGACTATGAAGCACGTGTCACGCCTTGTGGCGAAGATGAAGTGCAGGTTATCATTCGCGATATCACGGAGGAAAAGCTACGAATTGAGCGTCAGCAACAGGCACAACGGCTAGAAAGCCTTGGCATGTTGGCCGGCGGTATTGCCCATGATTTTAATAATCTACTCACCAGCATCATGGCACAAACCAGCTTGGCCAATGCCAAGTTAATGCGCAACCAACAGCCATTTGAACAGCTTGAACGTGCCCAAATGGCAACACAACGCGCCGCAGATCTCACTCGTCAACTCTTAGCCTATGCCGGCAAAACCGTTGTTGAGGTAGCCGCCATTGACCTCAATCAATTGATCCGCGATAACGTTGCTCTGCTGGAGACAGCATTACCAGTAAGCGCCGAATTGCGGTTGAAGCTCACCGACCAAGCGGTCATCATCCAGGCGGACCGGGGCCACATTCAACAGGTGGTGATGAACATTACTATCAATGCCGCCGATGCCCTACGACATTCATTGCAAAAGGAAGCACAACTATCAACTGCTCTAGCAGCTAGCCAAAATATGCAGACCTTTGTGTTAGCAACGCAGCCGAACAAGGCACGGTTTATCGCAATTCACACCACAATTACAGAAATAGATAGCCCACAGCAACACCTGAATATTTTAGGAAACGAATTAGCGCCAGGCCACTATGTTTCATTAAAAGTGGAAGACAATGGCATAGGCATGGATGAAGCAACCATCAAACAAGTCTTTGATCCTTTTTTTAGCACAAAGGAACAAGGCCACGGGCTAGGACTATCTGCCACACTGGGAATTATGCGCAGTTATGGTGGGGCCATTTATGTAGAAAGTACATTGGGTAGCGGCACTGTCTTTACGTTACTCTTTCCAACCATTCAAGTCGTCCCCCGTGAGCATAAAAAGGGGTTGGAGATGCATAAAGCTACTAAAAACGAGGTAATATTTGAGATACACCCCACCGTTTTGGTGATTGACGATGAATTATCGATTCGTGAGGTCGTGACGGATATTTTGCAAATGAAAGGGTTTACCATTTACCAAGCAGCGAACGGCGAAGAAGGCATTAAACAATTGCAAAAGTATCAAAATACAATTGATCTCGTTCTGTTAGATATGAAAATGCCTGGTCTCAGTGGAGATGAAACCTTGACCTATATCCGTCAACTTCAGCCCTCTCTCAAAGTAATCCTCTCCTCCGGATTTACCCAAACCGATGTTGGTTCAAAACTCAAAAACAACACAGTCAGCGCCTTTTTGCCCAAGCCCTACAGCCAAGAGCAGTTGCTTCACACCATCTATCAAGTCCTCGCCATCTTACCCCAAGTTCGCCCGACTTGAATGCATAGTCACAACCATAGTCCGAAGCATGTCTGCTTTTTAGGCAACTTCAAATTTTTCTACTGTGCGCTGAACGAGCACAGTATAGTTGTCCACGAAGACGCGCGAAGGCACACGAAACTCCCCCATATTCTTCGTGAATTTTTCGTGCCGCTTCGTGGATAGTTATATCTCTTAAGGAGTTCTCGTGAGTGACTACACGTTATATCTGGCAGGTCACACCAGTATAATATCTGGCGGTTTACACCGGACGATCGCATTGCCCTCTCCTGCTAATTTCCCCTAGATGGCTCACAACATCCACTTTTTACCAACATGACAAATCATTAGGAATAGAGTACGATTTATCCGAGCGCCAAGATAGCCCCCTGCGCCATAGACTATCATAACGATTAAGTGGATTTCTCGTTTTATGTGAAGTAAGTTTTGATAGACAAATTGCCAGTTGCACAGCTAAGATAGCAACGCCATTGCTGAGACACCCGCCGGGGTATGAATGCCCCCGGCTAGGGGATGCGCGAATGAATCCGGCTATGCTGCTTAGACAACCCCATTCATGGGGTGCCCCTGCTAGCCGGGCAACTTCATCGCCCGGTGGTACTACTTATCATTACTTAGCCCATAGAACACTCATTTGAGGCTGGTGCTACCAGGAACCGATTATGTTATCACAACGCTATTCGCACGAACTATTAGAAGTGATGCTTCTTTCCCAATCAGAGTGGCAACCCTACCCAACAATTGCTGATCGTAGCATATGGTCGGCACTGCCAATGCCGCTACGTCAACAGGCCGTGGCCGAGGG
>JAGRBY010001055.1 GCA_020433835.1 Anaerolineae bacterium
AGTCTGACGGTGGTCATGGTAGCCGACCCCGGTGCGGCCGGTTCGCTGTATTCGCCATCAACCAGAGGCGCTGTACCATCTTGGGTGTACTGTGATTTGTAGGTGGTATTGGCCAGGGCCTCATGTGATAAGCCTTCCGGTGCCGGTTGTTCCGGCCCGGCAGACGCCTCGCCATCGGGCGGGATGCACAACAGCCAGCCCGGCTCGATCAGGTCAGCATCGGCAATGTCCACAAAGGAGTCGCCGGCCTGGGCATTGGTGGCCTCGACAATGGTCTCATAAGCCAAAATATCACCATAATACTTTTCGGCAATCTTACTCAGCCAGTCGCCGGCCTGGACGGTGTACTCGAACTCGCACTCCGGCGGCGTTTGGGCTAGGGCTGCGGTCGGAACTCGTGATATAAAAAGAAGTAGCAAGGTAAAAATGATTATTGATTTTTTCATTTTGGTCAATCTCCTCAAGATACTTTTTGATCAATACCGCTCAATCGGTAAAAATAGGGAGGCTACCAAAGCGCATAGGACGGTGATTAAAATAGCGAACAGCGTCTGCTGCATGGCTTCAAAGCCTTCTAGGTAAGCTGCGGCGGTTAGCGTATTTGCTTCTTCTTGGGGAAGTTGCGCCAATTCTGCATCCAACTCCTCCAGAGAAAGTGTCAGCACCGCTTCTTCAACTTCAATGATAATGGTTTGCCGCTCGGTCTCCGTCACCGTCAGGTTAAGGTCGGCCAGAGCGCTGTTGATTGCGCCGACCACGATCAAATGAATCAGGCCCACACCAAAAATAGAAATACCGACAGCGTAGCCCAAATCTTGTAGCGCACTGTAAATACCGTTGGCTTCTCCCTGATTTTGGGCATCAGCCACCGAAAGCGTCAAAACGGCCAATTGGTTAACCATCAACCCGGCTCCGGCGCCCATCACCACTAAAGCCGGTAAAAGTTGAAAGGGGGTAACGCCCGGCGCCAGAGTGCTGGACAGTAACCACAGGCCCAACGCCAGCACCCCCAGCCCGGCCTGGATCATGAACTTTGGCGGAAACCGTTGACTGAGCTGAAACGTGGCCAGCAGTACCAGCAGTATGGTTACGTAGTAGGGTAGCGCGGCGACCGCGGCATCGAATGAGGTCAGGCCGAGGATCATCTGCAAAAACAGATAGAGTGTATAGGTCAGGCCAGCCGTTCCGATGGCGTAAAACAAACTCGTTGCCAGTCCTACCACAAACCGACGCCGACGAAACAGACCCATACGCCACATCAAAACTTTTTCCTGGGCTGCTCTTTGACGACGCCGGTAAACGGCAAACAGTACTAGAAAAATGAGGCCAACGGCAATCAAGGTGGGCGCAATAGACAGGGCGAAGGGCGGGATCACGAACTCGCCAAGGCGAACCAGTTTCCTGGGCGTCCACCAGCCGTACTCATCAGACAGATCAAGCCCCACCAGGATCGCGGCCAGCCCCAACAATGATAACAGCCCACCCGGCCAATCGACCGAGGTGGTCGGTTGGTTGACGGTTTCTTTCACCGGCAGAGCTAGATACCATATAACAGTCCCCAGTACAATCTGCGGGACAAAGGCCCAGGGCCAGCCGGCGGCGGTAGCAATGAGGCCGCCAACAAAGGGGCCAAGCACGCTCCCGGCCGCCAGGGCCAGTGAGAGGGTTAACAGCGCATGTTCGCGCTGCCGGCCCTCGTAGCTACGGTTCATCAGCGTCCAGGGTAACGTAACCAGCGGCGTAGCTCCCAGCCCCGCAATAACCGCGTATCCTAAAATCAGGGCGGCAACATTTTGACTTAGGGCCGTCACCACCATGCCCAGACTAAAAGTTGCCAAACCGAGCATGAATACTCTTTTGTGACCGTAGATGTCGCCCAAGTTTTGACCGGTTGGCACAAATGAAACCGTGACCAACGAGATAAGAACCAGGGCCGGTTGAACGTTAGCCAGGGCCGTATTCAGGTCACGGGCGATGGGCACGATAACGACTGTCATCGTATAAACATTGAATGACACCATAAACAGGGCCAGCCACAGGGCCAGCGGGATGCGCCACCGTTGAAACCGAGACTTTTCGACTGGCCTTTCATTACGCTTAACTGACATTCACTAATTGCCGGTAGTGCGTATCGTTTTCGTGCTATACGTTACGCACTATGCAATACGCAATAGATCACTCCATCAGATTGGGGAGGTTATTGTATTCTCATTCCTAAAAATGCATCGACGGGCCTGGTTGACAATTGTCCGGCCGAGCTTGGCCCGCGATCTCGAAATCGCCACAGGTCAAGAAATAGTGGTTGTTA
>JAGRBY010001056.1 GCA_020433835.1 Anaerolineae bacterium
TAGCTAGAATACTATTATCGCAATGGTAAGGAGACTACATGACCACCATTCTATCGGATAAACCGGTCCAACCGAGCCTGATCTTGCCCGGTCAAGCAACCGATACGGAATTTTACGCAATTCTGGCCGCAGAACGCCCGCGCCTGATCCGGCTCTGCACAGCCATCATCGGAGATGCCGACGCCGCCGAAGATGTCACGCAGGAGACGCTGCTCGAGGCTTGGCGCAGCGTGGGGTCGTTACGCGACCCGCACGCGCTGCGGCCGTGGCTGTCGGGGGTGGCCCGTAATGTCTGCGCCCGCTGGCTGCGAGCACAAGGGAAGCGTGCGCCCTTAGTCGAGCCTCGGCCCACGGAGGCCGCCGACTCGCCCTTGGAGCAGGTGGCTGCGGATTTCGACCTGGAAGTTGAGCTGGAACGGGACGAGTTGACCCTTTTGCTCGATCGCGCTCTGGCCCTGTTACCCCCCAATACACGCGATGTTCTGCTTCGAACGTTTGTGGCCGACCTGCCCTATGCGGCTATTGCGCACGAATTGGGTTTGAGCGAGAATGCGGTCGCCGTGCGCGTTCATCGCGGCAAGCTGGCGCTCAAGAAGTTGCTGAAAACGGAGCTACGCGTTGAGGCCGAAACCTTTGGTTTGGTCCAGGCCGACGACGTTTGGCGCGAAACCCGCATCTGGTGTACCCATTGTGGCCGGCGGCGACTGCTGGGGCGGCTAGATGCCGAGGAATTCGCGCTGCGCTGTCCGGACTGCAACATCGAAGCGAACAGTTATCACTCGCAAGACAGTGTCTCTAACTATAGTACGCTAAAGAGCTTTCGCCCGGCTCTTAACCGCTTCATTGATAAAATGCACCCTCTCTTTCTTGATGCCATGCAGGCTGGCGGCGCAGTCTGTCGCTCCTGTGGCGAATGGCTGCCGCTTCGCCAGGGCATGCCGCCTTATGCGCCTCCTTCCCTCCGACATAGGCGTGGGCTGCACATTTACTGTTCTCGCTGTGATGAAGGATCGTATGTTTCGATTGATGGGCTGGCTCTCCATTCCTTGGCCGGCCGGGATTTTTGGCGGCGTGAGTTGCGTATTCACACGCTGCCGGCCATTGCCATCGAGCGGGACGGTCTGCCGGCGCTGCACATCCCTTTTGAGAGCGTCACGAACAATGCTGCCTTGGATGTAATCCTGCGACGCGATACCTACGAACTGCTGGATATTTTCAACCGTGAGATACCCTAAATCGTGATACGCCAATGACAACTTCACCCACAATTTCAAATTTATCGTCCCAGACACGACCCAAACGCGTCATCTACAGCCTCTTCATCGCCAACGCCATCTCGATGACGGGCAATCAGTTGACCCTGCTAGCCATCCCTTGGTTTGTGCTGGCCACGACCGGCAGCGCCGCCCAAACCGGCATCACGGCCTTTTTTACGCTGCTGCCCACCGTGCTGTCGACCTTCTTTGGCGGCGCGTTCATCGATCGCATTGGCTTTAAACCGGCCAGCATCATCGCCGACCTGGCCAGCGGCATGACGGTGCTGCTCATCCCCCTCCTGTTTACAGCGGGTTGGCTGCCGTTTTGGCTGCTTCAGGTGCTGGTCTTTTTAGGCGCGCTGCTCGATGCCCCCGGTGTGACTGCGCGAGATGCCTTGCTGCCCGAATTGGCGGCCGCAGCCGAGATGCCGTTGGAGCGCATCGCTTCGCTCAACCAGATTGTGGAGCGCAGTTCGCGGCTGTTGGGCGCGCCCGCCGCCGGCTTCTTGATCGCCTTGGTGAGCGCCCAGAACGTGCTCTACCTCGACGCCGCGACCTTTGCCGTTTCCGCGCTATTGGTCTGGCTGATTGTGCCGAATATCAAAATCGACCGGCCGGCCGATGAGATCGACCCGACCAGCGGCTATCTGGCCGATTTGCAGGCCGGGTTGCGCTATGTGCGGCAGGATATCCTCATTCTGACAATTGTCGGCATCGTGCTGATTACCAACTTCCTGGATGCGGCGCTGGCATCGGTCATTTATCCGGTTTTTGTGCGGGATGTTTATGGCTCGGCTATTGGTTTGGGGTTGATCTTTGGCGTATCCGGTGGGGGAGCGGTGGTTGGAGCGCTGATCTATAGCGCGGTGGGGCATCGCTACTCGCGGTATAAAGTCTACGTCTGGTCGTTTATTGTGGTCGCGCTGGCGCGGATTCCCATAATCTTTTTGCCGCCGCTGTGGATTGTACTCACGACAGCGGCCATCGTGGGCTTGGCCGCAGGACCGCTCAACCCGATTATGAGCGCGGTCAGTTACAGCCGTATTC
>JAGRBY010001057.1 GCA_020433835.1 Anaerolineae bacterium
CGTTGACCGCTGCCTGCATCATGGCCTCGCCAGCCGCCTGCCCACCGCCGGCCAATACGTATAGCTGTTCTGCCGCTGTGCCAGCATTGGCGGCTGTCTCAAGCATGATCCGTGATGCCTCAGACATCCCGGTCGTATCAAATGCCCCGGCAAACTCGCCGCCTAGTGCTGTGCGCTGTGCCTCCTGCGCGGCCCTCATGACGTCAATTGCCCCGGCGGCAGTGGTGTAGCCAGCGGCCACAGCCTCAAGCCATTTCGCTTCACGTGCCAGGGCCATGTTATAGGCGTCGACGCCATCCGGGTATAGCATCGCGTCAAATGCCTGCTGGCTTTCAGCGGTTGCGCGGGCAGTGATGGCCAGCCGCTCCATTTCGTTGCCATAATCGCGAAGTGCCTGTTCGGCGGCACTGAGTTCCATCGAATGAGCTGCCGCCCCGATGCGGGCCAGTTCATCGCCGAAGTTTAGCGTTCTGAGGTTGTCGCGAACGTTGCGTAAGCGTTCCTGGTATTTTTCGATGCCCAACATGGCGCGGGTCACAAGGTGCTGGTGTTCTTCGGCTGATATAAGCCCTTGTGCCAGTGCCCGATCCATCTCGTCAAATATCGGGCCAATGGTGGTCAATACGTCGGACATCCCGCCAACAATGGGGGACCACTGGATAGCGATAAGTTTTTTAGCGGCGTCGGTGACGTTGGCAATGCTTGTTTCTAGCCGGTCCATGTCACCAACGGTGCTGTCTGCGGCATCACCCAAAAGCCTCAGCTTTTCTTCGCCCGCCTGGATGACAGCCATGTCAAAAGCTTTATCAGTGCTGTACCCCTGCGCTTCTAATGCCTTCGCCTTGCTGGTGACATCCTCAACCGACAGCCCCAGGGCGTCCAGGCGCATGACGCTGTTATTCGCGAACGTCATGATCACCTGCTGCATATCCCACCCCAGTTTACTAACCAGCGTCGCCAACCGCACCACGCCATCTTCAGTGTCGGCCAGACCCAGACTGATTATTTGCCCTGCGCCCGCGATAAGCTGGGCATCGCTAACCATGCCGCTTGTGGCTGTGCGGAGTTTTCCAAGCATGACATCAGCAGTGGAGCCGATGCTGACAGTCAAATTGTCAAACATTTGTGCGCTGCGGTTGAGTGCTGCCCCCTCACCTATGATGCCATAAAACTGTTTGGCAATCAGTCCCGCCGCTGTTAGCCCCGCCCCGATGCCTGCCACGGCCTTGCCCACCTGCTCCTTCAGATAGCGCGTCCCCTCACTAGCCTTGCGAGCCTCATCATCTAGCTGTTTAAGCTGTTGCCCGGCCGCCTCAATGCCCGCCCTGCCCTGAAATGTGGCATCAATAATTATCTGTAATCGTTCAGCGGCCATGTTCTCTTTCTACTTTGCGCGCCCAAGCGTACAGCTCAAACATATCAGGGTTTGCATTGGCCCACCCGGCGGTATCATCCGCACCGTAATAGGCTTTGACGGCATCGTACACGTTTTGGAGTCTCGCCATTGTGTCCAGGAGGCCGGCCGGCTGGTCCAACTGCCCGCCGGCTTCCGGTAACGTGTGCCACCGCTGCGCGTGCCAGGCCATCACAAGCTGGCGGGGCGGACTGCCCTCGCCTCTGGCGGCGCGTAGTGTGGCCACGATTAGTTTGGGTCAGTCTTGATTGCCTCGATGTAGGCAGCGTTGACTTTCTTTGACCACTCGCGAGCCTCGCCGGGCCTCATGTCTCCAACCGCGTCAGGGTCGGTCGCATCCGTGAACCATCCCGCCGCCACAGCCGCCCGCACGACCAGTCCCGCCTCATACGATACGCCGCGCGCATCGTCATCACGCCGGGCGTTGTACTCAGTTTCAAAAGCTTCAAGATGTCGTTGTCTAAGGTCTGTTCGCAGTTTCATTAGTTGCTCGTTCTGGTCAAGTCGTCAAGTACGAAAATGCAGGTATACGTGGTCAACCCGGTCGAGGTCATGGCCACGTCGCGACTGGTGATTAGCAGCCGCGTGGCCGTGAACTTCAGATCGCCGCCGGTCGTGCCGTTGGGTTGCAGCAGCAGTGCGCCGGATACCCCCTTCGCCACGTAAGCCAATTCGGTATCGGCGTCGCTTTCGACCTCGCCGCTGAATGAGCCGCCAACCGTCCGCTGACCTAGAATGTGCGCCTTGTTGGTCAGCCCGGCGCAGTTCGACACGTAATCATCCGCCGCGTCGTTGAGCGTGATGCTAGTGGGACACGGCACAGTGTTGGCGGCAATCGTGAAGACAGAATTTGAATTGAGTCTGAATTTTGTCATGGTCTAGTCTCC
>JAGRBY010001058.1 GCA_020433835.1 Anaerolineae bacterium
TCCCCGACGACCGCGCCGTGGCGGCTTTGCAAGCGCTGGCGGGGCAGATCGCCGCGACGGATGGCGCGAAGATCGACGAATCGCTGCCGCAGACGTTTGACTCTGCTTTTGCGACGCCTTTCGATGACTTGCCCGAGAACAATACAGGACAGAAGCTCTATATGGTGATCCATCCGGGCGAAGCGCCGTTTGATCGCACCCAATGGGAGACGATTGATCGCTGGCGGGTGGAGCGGAACCCGGTTTTTCGCCCGCTCGGTTATTTTGCGGGTGATGCGCTCTACCAGGTAATGCTGCCGGTGGAGGATCGCTTTATGGAGCCACCGCTGGCTCGATTTGGGCCAGAAGGAACAATTGAACTGTGGGCGACTGATTTAATGACTGTAGTCGGTTTATCTGACGACCTGAACGCCCCCGGTACGGATGATGGGCCGAATGCGCTGGCGCTGGTGTGGCAATCGACGGCACCCCTGCCCGCCGATTATACCGTCTTTATCCATTTTCGGGCCGCCGATGGTTTTGTGCGCCAGCAGGTCGACGGCCCGCCGGTGAGTGGAACATACCCCACCAGTACGTGGTCGCCATCGACGCTGGTACAAGATATCCATCCTTTTGCTGCTGAAGCGGCTCAGCAGGCCGACCATATTGCCGTGGGGCTGTATGATCCGGCTACGGGCGATCGTATGCCGGCGTTCGACGCCCAAGGCCAGCGGCAGCAAGATGATGCGATTATAATCGCGCTTCATTAGCCGTAACTCTCGTATTTGCTTAAGATTTGTT
The DNA here is from genome assembly GCA_020433835.1 of Anaerolineae bacterium. The sequence goes on from JAGRBY010001058.1 coordinate 781, forward strand.
AAGGCAAATTTTTTAATATTGAATTAAATCCGCTATAATACCCTACGGGTTAGTACATTAGTACTTATGCCGGTCAATCTTTTGAAAAATTAGGAGGAGGGCCTAATTTTTCAAGGCAGAGTATTGACATCCTATATATAGGTGTGATAAACTAGCACCATACTATATATTGTGTATCCAGTGGATTAAACCGTAGTCTCGAGAGAGGAATTCAGAATGAGCAAGCGCGACAACATTGATGTAAGAATACATTCGCAAGAACGCGAATGGCTTCAGAGCCTCGGGGGCGGCAGTATTGTCGAGGGTGCAAAAAATCTCATCCGGCAGCTTTTAGAAAAGGATGAGGACAAAGATATATACCGAGGAAGTTACAGCCGGGTTAGAAAGTAACATCTAATCTGTCTTTTCTCTTTTATAGCCATTAAAAACTCATACGCAGCAGTTTTAGGACGCGGAGAGATAGTTCTCTGCGTCTTTTTGTTGCCATAACGCATAAGCTGTCGCTCTCTTGTTGATTTATGGCAACATGGTATAATGATGCTATATAACCTTATATTTACCCTCCGGAGTACGCATGTTAGACGATGCCACGAAAAAATATGCAACCATTTCCGGGCATCGAATTTTTATAGTTGACGATGACCCGGCATTATTGCGTTTAGTAAATGATCGGCTTGATCACGCCGGTTTTGAGGTCATGACAGCAGCCTCAGGGCAAATTGCTCTGGATCTTATCGAGCAGCACGGTCTGCCGCATCTGGCGATTATCGATATTATGATGCCGGGGATGACCGGCTTTGAATTGTGCAAGCGCATTCAACAATACAGCGATTTACCCATCATTTTGCTGACGGCTATCGACCAGGAAGATACGGTTATCCACGGGCTGGAGCATTTTGCCGAAGATTACATTACCAAGCCGTTTAGCCCACGCGAATTGGTGGCCCGTGTGCGGCGGGTTTTGCGCCGCATTGGCGATTTTACCTATGCCCTCGACCGGTTGATGCATGTTGATGAATATTTAACCGTTGACTTTGTGCATCAACAAGCGATTGCCAATAAAACTCCGGTATCGTTAACTCCGCTAGAAACCAAGCTGCTTTATATTCTTATGCGAAACGCAGGCCGAATAACCACAACCGATTTTCTACTGCGCCGGTTGTGGCCGATGGAAGAAGTATTTGAAGACGTTTTGCGGGTTCATGTGCATCGGCTGCGTCAAAAAATTGAGATGAATCCGTCTAAACCGCATTATGTGGTTACAAAACGGGGCGAAGGGTATACATTCCCGGCTCGTAGTTAAAAAAATAAGATACTGCCTAAAAACTTAACAACTCAAAAAGGAGAGGGTTCTTGATGGACGATCAACATGATACGCATCCTCAAAACAGTCCGGTTGAGGCCGGCCCCCAGCTTAACGCCGATGAAAATGTCGAGCGTATTCGAGATATTATTTTTGGTCCCCAAATTCGAGATTACGACAATACCATGGCCAAAAAATAGCGAAATGAGAGCGGTTG
>JAGRBY010001059.1 GCA_020433835.1 Anaerolineae bacterium
ACACCGGGAGTTCTGCCCGCTAGCTTGTGTGTTTTTGTCCACTCATTTTCACCATGCCGCACAAAAAGCACCGTAGTCGGCTTCTTCTCCGGCTTGGCTTCATTTTCATTCTCTTTTTCTTGGACGTCTGTCACGTTTTTTTCCTGTAGAAATGTGTGTTAGTAATATAACCCATCCCGTGCCTACAGTCAAACGATTTCAAATTTAAGTGGGCAATTGCGCCTTTTTAGACAGTATTATCTTAAAAACAGGCGTTGTATCAAGGGCAACTGAAATTAACCGTACAAACCGGGATGATACTTTAGAGGATGTCAATGAAGTATTTCTTACGAAAGTTGATCCAGCAACCGATCGATCACGCCTACAACCACCTCACCGGCTGAACCGTCTTTATCAAGCTCCGGATTCCAAAGGGTAATCGAGATAGCGGCGATCTGCTCCGTAGCCGCTAAGTGACTCAGCGAGGCGTCGATAACCTCTAAGGTTGGACCACCTTCCGCCGGATAACTGACCGCCGAAAGATCGGCCAACGATAGCACATCGCAATCAAAATGGATGTAGAGGGGCCGATCCGGCAGTGTCACCGACGCCAAATCGGCCACGTTTGGAACGTGAGCCATGGTTGACTCGGCAACGGCTTCGGCTTCTTGGGGGTCAAGATCGCGTGCGTCAGTGAGGATAACGTTGGCTTCAAGCAAAACCGCAGCCCCGGCTCCGGCAACGATGGTCTGCTCGCCACGCCCGCAGAGCATCGCCAGGGGCATACCACCAACAAAACCGCTAGGGCTGGTATCGTGGGTGTTGAAATCGCCGTGGGCATCGTACCAAACCAGAGAAAGGTCGCTGGTCGCCTGCTGCAATCCGGCCAGTACGCCGATACTCAACGTGCAGTCGCCCACAAAGACAACGGGCAGATGACCCTCGGCTCGAACAGCGGCTACTTCTTCGGCCAGAGCACGGCAAAGCGCCCCCATGCGTTCGGTCGGGCTGCCGTCGGGCAGTTCGGGGGTGAGCAGTCGCCACGTATGCCGCGCGGCTCCCAGCCGGATTGGGCTAAAATCGCCCAGCCAATAAGGAACAAAGATATAAATGGGTTTCATCGTGTTTTACTCGTACTGGATACCCGGCGGTAAAAACCATTGGCGCTGCGTAAATATGTCAAAACCAAGTCCGCTAAACAGCGAAAACGCATGAGCGGTAGAATAGACCATCACCACGTCACTATCAAGCTCACGGGCATCGGCCAGCATGCGATAGGTCAGCGTGGTTGCTACACCTCGGTTCCGATAGTCGTCGATGGTGACTAAATTGGTAATCGTGGCCGCACCATCTGTACAGAGAAGCGACCCCGCGCTAACCGGCTGCTCATCGACAAAAGCCAGATAGAGCCGCACCCGTTCATCCTTAAGGTGCGAGACCGAATACATCTTGACCATATCTTTTAAGGGAAAATCGAAAACAAGATGCAGTAGCGTGCAAAAAGCCGTTAAAGAGGGCACGGTATCGACCTTCTCAATGGTCGCTTCCGTATTGCGATCCACCTCTTTCGGCTGGCCGGTAATTACCATCACCGGCTGCGGCGGCAGCGATTGGTAATGGCAATCATTAAGAAAATCGGCCCCGCCCGGCACAAAATCGTCGATCAATTCAACCGCATAAAGCGAGTCACGTGATGAAAAGAAAGCGGATGTATCGGCCAGGGTATCATCTGAAAGCCCGGCCTCATCACGCGGTAAAAACGTATTAAACGTTGCAGTTTGCAGACCACTAAAACCACGAACCCAGTGCGGCATAACTTCCAATGAGCCGCCGGCAATATTTCGATACACGAGTGCTTGCACGTCGATAATATGCCTGTCCAGTATTGAGCGAAATGAGGCATCCATAGTTCTTCTTCCTAATATCCTCGTAATTTAACGAACAATACAGAAAGATAACACACTCTTTTGCTTTTTACCAAATTGAGTAGGTCAAGATAATGGGGGGAATTTCAAGAAAATTTGGCGGTTGCCGCACTATTCCGGGGCAGCCCCGTGCTTGTGGCGGTGCCACTGCTCTAAATCGGGCAGGTGGTTGTTGTAATGCTCGCCTATATCAATAATCAACTGAGCCAGTGAACCCTGGTCGTCAGGCCAGGGGTACAGCCCGCGCAGTTTCCAGTCGCCGGGGGTTAAATCGACAAGAAAATTATCGACCGCAATCTGCGTTTCAAGCAGATCATGATGATTTTCGGCCCAGCTTTTCTTAGCCCGTCGGGCTACCAGAATTTCATCCCAATCCAGCCCCGGCTCATC
>JAGRBY010000105.1 GCA_020433835.1 Anaerolineae bacterium
GCTTTCATGAGCGAGAACCACTATCGTAATCTGTTTGAAACGACAACTAGCCCTATTTTTATTGCTTCTGTTACGGGTAAATTGGTTGATGTAAATCCGGCTTGGGTTCGTCTATTTGGGTTTAGTCGGAACGTGGCTCTTAGAAAAAAGATCTCTGATCTGTTTAATGAGCCATCGCAATATGCCCGATTTTGGAAGAAACTGAATGCTGATGATGCCGTAACGGATTTTGAAGGAGCATTTTTGATACGGGGCGATAAAATAGTGGATTGCCTTATCACTGCCGCTGTACGGCGCGATCAACAAGGCCAGATAGTCGGCTATCAGGGCATTATGCGTGATATTACCCTGGAAAAGCGGTCGCAGCAGCAAAATGAGGTGCATCATCGTGCGTTAGAGCAAAAGGTAGCTGAACGGACGGCTCAGTTAGAGGCGCAAGTAAAGCAATTAACCGCTGTCAATTTTATTATGCAAATGGTAGCTTCGGCTCGCGATACCCAAACCGCGCTAGAAACCGTAGCTCGTGAAATGGTCCATTTATTTGATGTTCATAGCAGCGGCATTACGCTACTTAATGATGCTCGCACCGAGTTGTCGGTGGTGGCATATTACAGTCGCGATACCACTACTCCCAGTGCGGTGGGAACCGTTATTCCGCTCGATGGAAATCCGGCTTCGGTGCAGGTGGTTGAAACGGGTAAATCAATTGTTGTGCATAAACCCCAGGAAAGTTATTTAACGCAGGCTTCTCATGCGCTTTTACGGGAACGGAATACGACGTGCATGTTAATTTTGCCCCTGTTGGCCAGGGGGCGGGTTATCGGCACTATCGGTCTGGATACCGATCTCCCTGAGCGTAGTTTTACGGCAGATGAAGTGTTACTGGCCGAATTGATTGCGGCTCAACTAGCGGGCATTATTCAGAATGTGCGCTTGCTGGATAAAGATTTACAGCAAGCCTACAAACGCCTTAAAGAGCTGGATCGCTTAAAATCTTCTTTTATCGGTATCATCACGCACGAGTTGCGCAGCCCTTTTGTTGCGGCAAACTTATCGGTTCAACTGCTTTATCGCTATATGGAAGCAGGTATGTATGACGAATTGCTTGACCAGATTAAACGACTCGATCAGGAACTGGTGGAGGGACATCGGATGATTGATAGCTTGATCTCGTTTGCCTCGTTGATGAGTAAGCAAGGCGAGCTGTTTTTCGAAGAAACTGATCTGACGACTTTAGCAAGCGATGCCACAGCTCACCTTGCTCGTTTAGTAGAAGCACGGCACATTCATTTAACGTTCAATTTTCCACCAGACCTACCGCTCGTTTATCTGGATCAACAACGTATTAGTGAAGCCATTCATCATTTAGTTCACAATGCTATCAAATTTAATAAAGCGGATGGCTCGGTAGATATATCTAGCTGGTCGACTTCGTCAAAGATTTTTTTTGAAGTTAAAGATACCGGGGTTGGGGTGCCGCCCGAAAAGTTAGATACTATCTGGACGGCTTTTACCCAAACCGTTGATGATCTCAAACGCGGCTTAGAAGGTTTGGGATTAGGGTTGGCCCTGGTTAAATCAGCCGTAGAAGCCCACGGTGGTAAAGTGACGGCGATTAGTAAGGTAGGACAGGGAAGTACATTTGGTTTTTGGCTGCCATTACACCCTCAAAAATAACCCCTCTTGTTTTTTCTAACTCATTTCTCATGAAATTCTTAGCCTGTATATATATTCGCATGTTACATTTTGCAGGCATCACAATCAAAATGGCCTATTAGGCCATTGCTCCTATGAATTTTGTTTGAGTAATCTTAAAAATTCATTTAATCTTAGGCTAAAAAAGTTACTCCTCCTTTTTTAGCGGCAAATTAACAGCTCTCCTAAACAAGAAGGTTAGCCACACGCTATCCGGATACCCATAAGCAGCAATAATTCATCGTAACCTCTAAGATAACCGGGCAAGCTTTCTCTTTGTTAACCAGGTATGTAACCTAAGTTATTATCTCGCTGTTAGAGATTATTTCGGTAATTCTGTAATACTCGGTGTGATTTTTACAACATTTGACATAATCTTTGATCGTTGTGCGGGATGTGAGTATTGAGAGAGTGGAAGTTTGTCAGGCAACACCTTAAATTGCGTGGGTGAAATTAACTACTTTTTTGGGGTGAAGATGTTTTTTAATTCTACCTGTCTCTTGAACATACATAAATTGTGAACTAAACAGGAAAACTTTCTCAATGAATCGACTGCGGTTTTGGGTCATCATCCTTATTGTATGGCTTATTTTTATTTTTAATATTGAACGTATTAATTCACCTGTAAATATTCGATCATACACCTATATTTTTGTTGCTGTTGCCGCAATTGCAGCAATTATTCCTAAAACAAACCGATTGTCGTACTTGGCGTTGATACTTATTCCAATTCCAAGTTTTCTTTTGTTTAAATCATTTGGTCGAGGCGACTCCTTGTGGGGTGAGGCTCTGCCTCTAACCGTTACACAAGTGAGCGGAATTGCCGTAACCGGATTGATTTCGCGGCAAATTAGCAATGGTCTACGTGAAGTTGAGAAGTTAGTTAATGAAATAACGTGTGGCTACATTGGTAAGCCAGCTAAAAACTTCTCAGAAGCCCAAGATATTATCTATCGAGAACTACGAAGAGCCAGACATCACCAACGCCCCTTATCCGTGGTGACCTTAAAATTAGATGAAAGTTCGGTCGACATTGCCCTGCCTAAAATGATTACCGAAGTGCAAGGAGCCATGATGAATGAGTATGTTTTGGCCGGTGTGACGCGACTGTTAGCCCGAAACGTATCTGATTTTGGCACGATTGTGCGTCGGGACAACGATTTTGTGGTGGTTCTGCCTGAAACATCGTGTCAGGAAGCAACTAAAGTAGCGTCTAAACTGGAACAGATTGTTCACGAGAACTTAAATATCACTATGCTATCCGGCACGGCCAGTTTTCCCGAGCAAGCGGTTACGTTTGAGGGGTTATTAAATCTGGCGACAAAATCGGCCGATGACAAAAAGGTGAATGGTAAAAGCTATTGGATAGAGCTAGATAAGCAAGAGTATATTCAACCGAAAGATGCTGAACAGGATGTTCCCAATTTAAAGAGTTTGTAAGCCATTTGTTAGAGGAGGATGCGCATGAGTTGGCTCGTCATAGAACGCGTTGGAATTAAACCCTATAGACCCCATTATCAAGCGGCTAAACGGATTTTTGATTTAACGGTTTGTATTCTTTTGCTGCCGATTTTAGCCCCTCTTGGCTTAATTATCGCTCTTCTTATTCGGCTCGATTCGTCCGGACCGGCTTTATTTGTTCAACAGCGAGCCGGTAAGGATCGACGACCGTTTCGAATGTATAAATTTCGAACAATGCATCATAATATTGACCGCGAATCGCATCGTTCGTTTATGAAAGCCTACGTTAACGGTAAGATAAAGGCTGATGCTGACTCAGGAGAGGTTGTGTTTAAACCTTCGCATGGCTCTCAAATAACTCGGATAGGCCGACTTCTTCGCAAAACCAGTTTAGATGAGCTGCCTCAAGTGTGGAACGTTATTGCCGGTGAGATGAGTTTGGTTGGGCCACGGCCTAATGTTACCTGGGAAGTAGAAGAGTATCAGGGCTGGCATAACGAACGGCTGGAAGTTTTGCCGGGTATCACCGGCTTAGCCCAAGTGCGGGGGCGAAGCGGCATTCTGTTTGATGAAATTGTTCAGTATGATATTGAGTATCTCGAACGACGTGGCATGGCGTTTGATCTACAAATTATGTGGTGGACGATAATGTCCGTTATTTTAGGCAAAGGTGCGCAATAGGTAGCTTTGTCAAAAAAATTTGTGAGTTCGTGCTCTTCAAAACGCGTCGAAATAAATTACGTTGTAAATACATAAAACCAAATTAGGAATGATTTTATGAAAGCTGTAATCTTAGCCGGCGGTTATGGAACCCGTATTAGCGAGGAAAGCGTTGTACGGCCTAAACCAATGGTAGAAATAGGCGGAAAACCCATTCTATGGCACATCATGAAAATTTATTCTGCCTATGACATTCATGACTTTGTGATCTGTTGTGGTTACAAAGGCTATATGATCAAAGAGTATTTTGCCAATTACTTTCTTCATGTCTCTGATGTTACCTTTGACATGAAAAATAACAGTATGGAAGTTCACCAAAACGGTGCCGAACCGTGGCGCGTAACCGTGGTCGATACCGGCGACGGCACAATGACCGGTGGGCGTTTGCGACGGGTTAAAGAGTATATTGGGCCTGAAACCTTTTGCGTAACTTACGGAGATGGGGTTAGTAATATTGATATTCAGCGGCTAATTAACTATCACCATGAGCAAAAAAGATTAGCCACTCTGACGGCGGTTCAGCCCCCCGGCCGGTTTGGCGCGTTTACCCTGGAGGCGGAGCAAAAGGCCGTCCACAACTTTAAAGAAAAACCCAAAGGCGGTGGCGAGTCGGCCTGGATCAATGGCGGCTTCTTCGTTTTAGAGCCAGCCGTTATGGATTACATAGCCGGTGACAGTACTGTGTGGGAACGCGAGCCAATGGAAAAGTTAGCCCAAGACGGGCAGTTATCGGCTTATCGTCATTATGGTTTTTGGCAGCCGATGGATACGCTTCGCGATAAAAATGTTCTGGAAGAATTATGGCAAAGCGGCGAAGCACCCTGGAAAGTCTGGTGATTTTGGGCGTCGTTTCTGAAGGTGATCTTAAAATGAGAATGTATAGGGAATAATTATTCAATGAAAGTCTTTGTTACAGGTGTTGACGGTTACATCGGTTCGTTAATGGGGCCGCTATTATTAAATAAAGGGTTTGAGGTTGTTGGTCTTGATACCGGCTTTTACCGAGATGGTTGGTTATACAACACCAACCAATTTAGATTTCCCGAATTTATCAACAAAGATTTACGTGATATCGAGCCGGAAGATTTAAGTGGTGTCGATGCGGTTGTTCATTTGGCTGAACTGTCAAATGATCCATTGGGGCAGTTAAACCCGGATATTACTTACAAGATCAATCATGTTGGTAGCGTTAAGCTCGCCAGCATGTGTAAAGAGATGGGTATTAACCGGTTTCTGTACGCCTCTTCTTGTAGTGTTTATGGCGTGGGCGGCTCTGAGGGCTATAAAACCGAAGAGTCAGAGGTAAACCCTCAAACCGCCTATGCTAAATGCAAGGTTATGGTCGAGCGCGACGTATCAGCTCTGGCCGATGATAGCTTTTCGCCCACATTTTTTCGCAACGCCACTGCCTATGGCCCCTCACCCCGCCAGCGCTTTGATATCGTTTTGAATAACCTGGCCGGCTTGGCCTGGACAACCAACGAAATCAAAATGACCAGCGATGGCACCCCCTGGCGACCTCTGGTGCATGTGCTCGATATTTGTCAGGCCTTTGCCTGTGCGCTAGAGGCACCCCGCGATGTCGTTCATAATCAAGTTTACAACGTGGGCGATACCCAAGAAAATTATCGTGTCAAAGAAATCGCTCAAATTGTGGCCGATACCTTCCCCGGCTGTGCGTTGAGTTTTGGCAGCAGCGACGGTGACAATCGCAGCTATCGTGTTTCTTTTGATAAAATCAACAGCCAACTGCCCGGCTTTAAATGCCAGCGCGATGCTGCCACAGGGGCGCAGCAAATGTATGCGTTGTTTAACCGCATCAGCATGTCTGATGATATCTTCAACTATCGAGCGTACACGCGCCTAAAGCAGCTTAAACATCTCATTCACACCCAGCAAATCGATACCGATTTTTACTGGAATAACTAGCAAACAAAAATCCCCAGCAAGAGGACAAGATGATTTTTACGGAAACAAGCCTCAAAGATGCTTACATCATCGATATTCAAAAATTTGAGGATCAGCGAGGCTTCTTTGCTCGTGGTTGGTGTCAAAATGAATTTGAGGCCCATGGATTAGTGCCGCAAGTCGTTCAAGCCAATATTTCATATAATCACCATAAAGGCACACTACGCGGTCTGCATTACCAAAAAGCGCCCTACGCCGAAACCAAACTGGTTCGCTGTGTAAAAGGTGCGCTCTATGATGTAATTATCGATCTCCGGCCCAATTCGCCCACCTTTAAGCAGTGGCTGGGGGTAGAACTAACCGCCGATAATTACCGTATGCTTTACGTGCCGGAAGGTTTTGCCCACGGCTTTCAAACGTTAGTTGACCATACCGAAGCCTACTATATGGTTTCGCAATTTTATACGCCCCAAGCTGAAGGTGGGCTGCGGTATAATGATCCGTCTTTTGCCATCGACTGGCCGCTTGATATCGAAGTGATTTCCGACAAAGACAGCAGTTGGCCTGATTATACCTTTTGAGATTGCTTGGAGCCTTACAAAATGATCATTATCGATAAAGCCTTAGAACAAAGAGAACAGTCCGGCAACCCCATTCGGGTCGCTATGGTGGGGGCCGGTTTTATGGGGCGCGGTATTGCCCTCCAAATATTTACGGCTACCCAGGGCATGGAGCTGGTAGCCATTGCCAATCGCCATCTCGATGGTGCCAAACGCGCCTACGCCGAGGCCGGTGTTGAAACCGTTAGAACGGTCGAGACCGTAGCCCAGGTAGAAGCCGCTGTGGAACAAGGCCAGTATGCCGTTACCGAAGATGCGTTTTTGCTGGCCGAGGCCGGAAATATCGACGCTATCATCGAAGTGACCGGCGCTGTGGAGTTCAGCGCTCAGTTGGTGCTTAAGGCCATCGAGCACGGTAAACACGTGATTATGATGAACGCCGAATTGGACGGTACAATTGGCCCTCTGCTGAAGCAGTATGCCGACCGCGCCGGCGTGGTTTTGACCAATGCCGATGGCGATCAACCCGGCGTGATTATGAACCTTTACCGCTTTGTTAAAGGTATTGGCGTCAAACCGGTCTTGTGCGGCAACATCAAAGGGCTGCAAGATCCTTACCGCAACCCAACCACTCAGGAAGCCTTCGCTCGCCGTTGGGGGCAAAAAGCCCATATGGTCACCTCCTTTGCTGATGGCTCAAAAATCTCATTCGAGCAGGCCATTGTGGCTAATGGCACCGGCATGCGGGTCGCCAAACGCGGTATGTTTGGGCCTACGGTTCCTGCCGGCACCCCCATTCAAGAGGTCGCCGACCTCTATCCGTTGGAGGCGTTGCTCGATGGACCTGGCATTGTTGATTATGTAGTCGGTGCCGCGCCTGGTCCCGGCGTGTTTGTGTTGGGAACCCACGATCATCCGGCTCAAAAACATTACTTAAATCTCTATAAATTGGGCGAAGGGCCACTCTACTGTTTTTATACGCCCTACCATCTGTGTCATTTTGAAGTGCCGAATACCGTAGCCAGGGCTGTCCTTTTTCAGGATGCTGCGCTGACTCCATTGGATAAGCCTTATGTCGATGTTGTAGCTACCGCCAAAATCGATTTAACAGCCGGTCAGGTTATCGATGGCATTGGCTACTACATGACCTATGGTGAATGTGAAAATTCGGATGTGGTGCAGGCTCAGAATTTACTGCCGATGGGGCTGGCCGAAGGCTGTCGCCTAAAGCGCAACGTGCCCAAGGATCAAACCCTTACTTATAATGATGTCGAATTGCCTGAGGGCCGCCTCGTTGATAAACTGCGGGTTGAACAAAACCGTACTTTCTTTGGGTAACAGCATAGCTACGTTATGAAAACATCAGCCAACCAACCCGCGTCTACACCGGAAATCATCGGAGTGCTGCCGGCCGGTGGTCATGCGTCACGCCTGGCCCCTTTACCTTGCAGTAAAGAGTTGTATCCGGTTGGTTTTCGGCCGGTTGGGAGCGGTGACTCTCGGCCGAAGGTAGTTGGTCACTATCTTTTAGAAAAAATGCAGCAGGCCGGAGCCTCTAAAGCCTTCATTATCTTGCGCGAAGGAAAGTGGGATATCCCGGCTTATTTCGGCGATGGCACGCTGGTGGGCCTCCCCCTGGCTTATTTAATGATGAATTTGCCTTATGGCGCTCCGTATACGCTGGATCAGGCTTATCCCTTTGTGAACCAGGCCAACATTGTATTTGGCTTTCCTGATATTTTATTTCAGCCGGATGATGCTTTTACCCGCATGTTCAAGCATCAGGCCGAAACAAAAGCTGACATCGTCTTAGGTTTGTTTCGGGCGGATAATCCTGAAAAGATGGATATGGTCGAGTTCGATGAACAGCAGCGGGTCAGGCGTATTGTCATCAAGCCCAAGCATCAAACAGCGCTGATATATACCTGGATTATTGCCGTCTGGACACCTGCTTTTACCGAGTTTATGCACACTTTTTTAGAGCGAAAGTTGGCCGAAGGTTCCCTTGGTGCCAAAGAAGTTTTTGTTGGTGATGTCATTCAGGCCGCCATCGATGCCGGCTTAAACGTCGAGTCGGTCATCTTTTCCGAAGGCCGCTATATTGATATCGGTACACCTGAAGATCTAGCCAAAGCAACCTATCGGTACGCTAAAATGGCGATTCAGACCGCCGGCCAATAACGTCTCAAAAAAGAGTTTTGTCTGACGTTACCTTGCGCCTCAAACCTGTTGTGATATATTACGATACGTGTAATGGAGAAATTGTTCATGATTTCAGAAAATCAAATGGAGAAGTATCCCGCTCCCAATATACCTGATTTGCCTGCGAAGAATAACACTGTTACGCTGCTCAAACCTTCAAGTGGCTGGGCATCGTTAAAATTAGGGGAGTTGTGGGAGTATCGCGAACTGCTTTATTTTCTTATCTGGCGCGATGTTAAGGTTCAGTATAAGCAAACCATTTTAGGGGCGCTGTGGGCTATTTTGCAGCCGTTTATGACGATGGTTGTCTTTAGCCTCTTTTTTGGTAAGTTAGCCAAGGTGCCGTCCGACGGTATTCCGTATCCTATTTTTAGCTATACGGCTTTGGTGCCCTGGACCTTTTTCTCTACCCGGCTGGCCCAGGCATCAAATAGCTTGGTTAACGGCTCAAATATGATTACAAAAATCTACTTTCCCCGCTTGGCTATGCCTGTCTCGTCGGTACTGGCGGGATTGGTTGACTTTGTGCTGGCTTTTGTGGTTTTACTGGGGATGATGGCTTTTTACGGCATTCTTCCGTCGTGGAATTTAATTTGGCTGCCGTTTTTGCTGCTGTTGGCGGTGGCTACGGCTCTGGGATCGTCCCTGTGGCTATCGGCGATGAACGTTCAATTTCGCGATATTCGCTATACGGTGCCGTTTATTTCTCAATTTTGGATGTTTGCTACGCCTATTGCTTACCCCTCCAGTTTAATTGAAAATCCCATTTTGCGGGCTTTATACGCTATCAACCCTATGGTCGGCGTCGTTGACGGTTTTCGATGGGCGCTGCTAGGCACCGATACCGCACCGGGATTATTAATTCTGGTCTCAACGCTAACTGCGACAATTTTGCTGGTAAGCGGTGCGTTTTATTTCCGCCGCATGGAAAGAACATTTGCGGATGTGGTTTGAGGTAAATTGATGAGTTCTATTGCTGTTCGTGCTGAAAAACTTGGTAAAATGTATCACATTGGTAGTGTCGTTAACAAAAGCGTAACCCTTCGTGACAAAATCGCGGATGGATTCGTAGCGCCGTTCCGACGCGCTCGCAAATTGATGCGTGGGGAAGCAACTGGTGCTTCTGAACTTGATCAATCAATTTGGGCGTTGCGTGATATATCATTTACTATCGAGCCTGGCGAAGTGGTCGGTATTATCGGTGTCAATGGAGCCGGGAAAAGTACCTTGCTTAAAATTCTCTCCAAAATCACCGAACCAACCGAGGGTTTTGCCGAAATTCATGGCCGGGTTAGCTCGCTGCTGGAGGTCGGCACCGGCTTTCACAAAGAACTTACCGGGCGTGAGAACGTCTATCTCAACGGGGCTATTTTGGGGATGCGTAAAAGTGAAATCGACCGGAAATTTGATGAAATTGTGGCCTTCTCGGAAGTACAAAAATTTATCGACACACCGATTAAGCATTACTCTAGCGGTATGACAGTGCGGCTGGCTTTTGCCGTGGCAGCCCATCTTGAACCGGAAATTCTTATCGTCGATGAAGTGCTGGCGGTAGGCGATATTCGTTTCCAGAAAAAGTGCATTAACAAAATGCAGGATGTTGGCAAGGCCGGCCGTACGGTGCTTTTTGTATCGCACAATATGTCAGCGGTAACGCGCCTGTGTGAAAGAGCAATTATGCTGGAGGGGGGCAGAGTTATTGATGATGGCCCGGCTGCCAATGTTGTCTCCAATTATTTGAACGCCGATATGGGCACCAGTGCCTTACGCACCTGGCCGGATGTCAACAGCGCACCCGGTGATGCCGTCGTTAAGCTGCGCTCAATATGCGTACGGGATCAAAATAATGAAATCTCAGATACCATCGACATTCGTCAACCGGTGAAACTTGAGATGGAGTATGATGTCTTTGAAGACGGGCATATGTTGTTACCCCATTTCCGGCTGCATAACCAGGAAGGCATAGAGATTTTTACCGCGATTGATGTTGATCCCCAATGGCGAGAACGCATCCGCCCGCCCGGACGCTACGTCAGTTCTGCCTGTATTCCCGGTAATTTTCTATCTGAAGGGATGACCTTTGTTGGTATTGGCATGTTGACCTTGCAAACAAGAACCTCGCACCTTGTTGCTTCAGAGTTGGTGGCTTTTTATGTCGCGGACACGGATGACAAAGACGCGGCTCGCGGCGACTGGACCGGCAAAATGAACGGCATTGTGCGCCCCTTGTTAGAGTGGGATACCGAATTTACGCCGCTTGTATCCGAGTCGCCTTCAGAACTTATGTTATCGAATGGTTGAGTTGTTAATGAAAGGACGTTTATTACCCGATAAAGCAGCTCGCTTCAAAACACGGGTGTCGACTCGACCCAGGCATACTGTTCTCTATGGCATAATGGCGAGGCCGATACTGTGAAGGTGTTACAAATTCATTCAAGCGATTTTTATGGCGGCGGTGGCGGCACCGTGGCTATGGATAGGCTTCACACCGGCTTACGGCAGGCCGGAGTCGACTCAAAAATAGTATGCGGTCGTAAAACAACCGAGTCGCCACACTCTACGGCCATTCCCCGCTCGCGTCCCCTGAGACGGGTTGAAAGAAGCGTCAAAAAAGTAACAAAGGAGCTGGGCCTACATGATATCCATCTCTTTAACTCCTTTTCCGTAAAACGGATGGATGTTTATAAAGAGGCCGATATCCTTCACTTTCATGGCACGCACGGCTATTTCAATTATTTGGCGCTCCCTACGCTCACCAAAAATAAACCTGCCATCTTTACCTTTCACGATATGTGGCCCATAACCGGCCATTGCACCTACAGTTACGACTGCGAGCGCTGGCGAAACGGCTGTGGTCACTGCCCCTATCCCCAGGTGCATCCCGCTATTAAACGCGATAACACCCACATTGAATGGAAGTTAAAAAAATGGGCTTACAATAACGCGCATTTAAGCCTGGTGGCCCTTAACCAATGGTTGGCCGACAAAATTTCTCAGAGTCTGCTCTCGCACTTGCCCCTCCATCAAATATCAAATGGTCTCGATATCAAAACCTACCAGCCCCTTAATGCGGCCGTGTGTCGTTCAAAGTTGGGCATTCCGCTTGACAAAAAGGTTCTCATGTTTATGGCCCTCGACCTTACCGATCGGCGCAAAGGGGCTGATCTTCTCCTGGAAAGTTTGCAGAGATTACCTGCATCTTTAAAATCAAACCTTGTTTTACTCTTAATGGGCGGTGGTGGTGAAGCCTTGGCCGAAGCCGTGGGACTGGATACGGTTAACTTAGGCTACATTCGTGATGATAAACAAAAAGCGGCTGCTTACTCGGCGGCTGATCTTTTTGTTTTTCCTACACGGGCCGATAACCAACCGTTAGTTTTGCAAGAAAGTATGGCTTGTGGCACACCACTGGTTTCGTTTAACGTGGGAGGCGTACCGGAACTTGTTCGACACGGCCATACCGGCTATTTAGCGCAGCCGGAAGACGCTGAGGCTTTCAAAAAGGGTATTATCCAACTGCTGGAAGATGATGCGCTGCGCAGTACTTTGGGGAAACAATGTCGGGCCGTTGCCGTTAACGAGTACAGTTTAGATTTGCAGGTTGAGCAACATATCACGCTGTATCAGTCGGCAATTCAAAATTTTAACCACGCAAACCATTCCGTTAAATCTACCAGTGGCTCACACGTTACTTACCCAGAATAGAATTTATATATCAACCGCGCTCACTTCTCTATTTGTCAAAATGAGCCGAAGTGGCAATATGGCGAGGAGGCCAATAGCGTGAAGGTATTACATATTCATTCAAGCGATTTCTTGGGCGGTGGTGGTGGTACAATTGCTATGGAGCGCCTGCATCTGGGGTTAAGCAAGGTTGGGATAGACTCTAAAATTTTGTGCGGCAAAAAAACATCGCAATTTCCATACTCAACGCAAATACCAAAAGCCGGAAAAATGAAAGAGTTGGAGACCTTTTCGAAAAAAATCACGCACCCGCTAGGTCTCAACGATGTTCATTATTTGAATTCGTTTAAGGCGAAACATACAAAGGTCTATAAAGAAGCCGATATTTTGCATTTTCATGGGACCCATGGCTATTTTAATTACTTTGCCATTCCGGGCTTAACGGCCCATAAACCGGCTATTTTTACATTGCACGATATTTGGGCCTTCACCGGCCATTGCGCGGTAAGTTACGATTGCGACCGCTGGAAGAGAGGATGCGGCCACTGTCCTTACCCGGATGCGCCACCGGCCATAAAAAGAGACAATACGTGGCTGGAATGGAGAATGAAGGACTGGGTCTACAGCCATTCTCATTTGACGATTGTGGCTTTGTGTAGCGAAATCAAAAAGCAAGCCGAGCGAAGTATGCTAAAAAGGTTTGCTATCCACCAAATTCCCAATGGGGTAGATATCGAGCTTTACAAGCCTCTGGATAAGAGTCAATGCCGCTCGCTGTTAGGCTTGCCGTTAGACAAATACATTATTATGTTTGCCGCATTAGACTTAAACCAGTTCAACAAAGGCGGTGATTTGCTGTTGAAAGCTTTGCAGAAGTTGCCCGAGGCCGTTAAGCAAGAGATGATCCTGCTCACCATCGGCAATGGTGGTGAGGCGCTAGCTCAGGCTATTGATATTCCTGTTCATAATTTGGGATATGTACGTGATGACCGGCTGAAGGCCATAAGTTACTCGGCAGCGGATCTATTTGTTTCACCTACTCGCGGCGAAGCTTTCGGTTTGGTGCTGCTAGAAAGTATGGCTTGCGGTACACCGGTGGTTTCTTTTGGGGTTGGGGGTGTGCTTGATCTGGTTAGACCTGGCCTAACCGGCTATCTGGCCGAGGTTGAAAATGCCGATGATCTCAGCCACGGCATTGTACAACTTCTTAAAGACGAACCCTTACGTCATAAAATGGGCGAATATAGCCGTCAGATTGCTGTTGAGGAATATAACGAGGAGTTTGTGGTTCAGCAACATATTGAATTATACCAATCTGTCGTTGACAATTTTGGTGGTCGTTCAAAACATGCAATTAATCCCATCGGCAGCAGCCCAGAGACTTATCGGGATTTGTAACGAGTGCTTCATCGGCTCCCCTTACAATAGACATAGAGAGATGTTGTTTTATGTAAGTAAAATTTGGAGGCTTAAAACTTTACACTACCTTGCACTTCAAAGAATTAGGGCCAGAAACCAGGGTTTTTAGCGTTAAAAAGAGCACTTTTGGCCGCAAAAGGGTATCAATGCGGTATCAAAGCCCTGGTTTCTAAAAAAGTGCAAACATAATAAACTTTATAGAAATACCGAAAAATTGGGGACATTTTATATTTGGATTTTGTTTCGGTATGATAAGCCTGATCAAAAATTTATTGTTTGGGCATAGACAAACTAAGGAGGAAGACTATGATTGCGGAAAAGCGGGTGGCATCGTCCCCCCCCAACGCTTCCATCGAATTTCCTGCCCCTATAGTCAGCGTCATTATTCCCGCTTATAACGCAGAGCAAAGTTTAGGGGATCAACTTGAAGCAATCTATAGACAGGATTTTGATGGTGATTTAGAAGTTATTGTTATCGATAATGGCTCAACAGATAATACCGCGAGCGTTGTGCGATATTATCAACAGAAAATGGCTTATTTAAAACTGGTTCAAGCTCCGGAACGGAGAAATCGCTCTTATGCCCGTAATGAGGGAGTAAAGCGATCGCGGGGAAGCCTGCTGCTTTTTTGCGACGCCGATGATGTTGTTCGCGAAGATTGGGTAAAGGTTATGTCTAACGCTCTAAAAGAGCACACCCTGGTCATTTGTCCGGCCGAAACCCGCTTGCTGCGCGATTCTACCGAAAACGAAATTCACCTAAACGGTACCAGTTTGAAAGAGATCTATTTAGATTTTCTTCCTGTGGCTATGGGCTGCAACTCTGGTGTTAGACGCCATCTCTTTGAAGAAGCCGGTGGCTTTTCAGAAAACTTTCCGAGAAACCAGGATGTTGATTTCTCATGGCGTTTACAGTTGATGGGTCACGATATTCATCTAACCCGAGACACCGTGATTTATTACAGACCCCGTAATACCTATAAAGGTGTTATAAAGCAGGGGTTTGAAGTGGGTATGGCCCAGGTCAATCTTTATCGTACGTTTTCTCCCCTTGGTATGCCTAAATCTTCACTTAAGAAATCATTGGTCAAGTTTAGGCAGATTATCAGAGGATTTAAAAAGCTTCATCGCATGAATAGAAAGAAAAGAGAACAGTGGTTGCAAAATACAGCCACGCAGTTGGGACGTATTGTAGGGAGTTTTCGTTACAAGCGATTCTATATTTAGCCCAATAGAGGTCATGTGTAGAGATGAGTCAGCCTGAATATTCTCAAGGAGATCCGTTTTTGGTTAAAAAACGTTCACGGTTTTTGCGCGGCATTTTTAACCAGCTATCCGTAAAGTTAACCGCAGCCGACATCAACCAGACAACCATTGTTTTTGCGCCCCATCAGGATGATGAAACACTGGGCTGTGGCGGAACAATTCTACGCAAACGTGCCTTGAACGCTCCGGTAAAAGTGGTGTATACCACTGACGGCAGTGCCTCTAACACAGTGATGCCTAAGGAAGAGTTAGCCGCTCTACGGATTAGCGAAGCACTGGCTGCTTGCGATCTACTCCATGTTAGTCACAGTGATGTCACTTTTTTGGGATTTGAGGATGGCAAACTGAGTCAACACCTTGACGCCGCTGTCGAAAAAGTAACCGATATTTTGCAGCGTGAGCAGCCCCAACAACTGTTCATCCCGTACTTTAGAGATGAACACAAAGATCACCAGGCTACCCACCACATTGTGATGACAGCCCTGCGAAACCTGGATCTGAACCCTGTCATTTATGAATACCCGGTCTGGGTCTGGTATCGCTGGCCCTGGATAAAGTTACCGGCCGGTCGTCGCCGAAAATTGAAGAAGATTTCAAGCAACGTCGGTATAAACCTGCATCTGCGAGCCGAACTTAAATACGCTGTTGAAGTGGCCGATGTTTTAACCA
>JAGRBY010001060.1 GCA_020433835.1 Anaerolineae bacterium
ATAGAAGCCTGCGCCGGTCTCATGTTCAAGAAAAACCTGGGTTCTAACGCTACCACGATTTCGTGCAGAGCTACCTATCAGTGTAAATCTGTGGATAACTCTGTAAACACTGACTTTTCAAACAGCTTCTAAAGCAAAGTTACGGCTCGCCTATCAACGCCAGTCACTTCCCCTTAATACAGAGCCTACCCCAAGAGAGGAAACTACCGAACACGATGATAGCTTATTGCGATTGTTTTTCGGGCGTCAGCGGCGATATGTTGCTCGGCGCACTGGTCGATGCCGGAATGCCGATAGCAGCGCTGTCGGATGAACTAGCCAAATTGGGGCTTGGCGACGCTTTTACGCTTCAGCATGAAGAAGTAAAACGGGGCACCATGCGGGCAACCAAGTTTCACGTCATCCTGAAACACGAAAGGTATCATCGCTCATACTCTCTCAGCGAAATAACCGATTTACTCAGCGCCAGCACGCTTTCTGAGCGTGTGAAAACGCAGAGCTTGCAGGTTTTCCAACGCCTTACCGAAGCCGAGGCTTATGCCCACAGCACGCCGCTCGAAGCGGTGCGGTTTCACGATCTGGCAATACCAGATTTAATTATCGATATTGTCGGTACGATCATCGGTCTTGACTGGTTTCACATTGAAACACTTTACACCTCGGCTTTACCAACGGGACATGGGCAAGCCCAAAGCAGTCATTCAGCCATCGGCGTTTTGCCCTTGCCTCCCCCCACCACCATGGAACTTATGAGCCGAGTCAAAGCCCATATCAGACCGGCAGCCACCCATTTAGAGTTGGTAACGCCCACCGGAGCGGCACTGATTACAACTTTGGCCAAATTTGAGCTACCGGCTATGGAACTCCACTGCGTTGGAAACGGCGCAGGGGGTTACCAGTTGCCCTGGCCCAACGTTTTTCGATTGTGGTTAGGCGAACCCATTTAGAAACAAATTATGTGTGAGGATACTTTCTATGTCGCAATCACTGATGATAACCCCTACACTTGCTCGCCGACTGGCTGTTGCCTGCCAGCGCTTAAACGCTCCCCAACCGGCTCCTACGCCCGATGGAATACGCGAGGTCATGCAAAATCTGCGCTGCTTGCAGCTCGACCCGATCCGTGCTGTTGAGCGAACCCAATATTTGGTGCTGTGGAGCCGCCTCGGCCCATACGATGTTAACCATCTTGACAGCCTTCTATGGGAGGAACGCTATCTTTTTGAATATTGGGCTCACGCCGCTTCAATCGTTCTGGCCGATGATTATCCGCTGCATCAACTTCGCATGCGCAATTTTCCTTTAGAAAACGGTTCATGGAACCAGCGCATTCGTGAGTGGCTGGCCGCCAACGAAACGTTTCGCCGGCACATTTTGGATCGCCTGCGCCAGGAAGGTGCGCTAGCTTCCAACCAAATCGATGACCTGACAGTAGTACCCTGGGAGTCATCCGGCTGGAATCACAATCGGAATGTGGGGCAGATGCTCAGCTATATGTGGAGTCAGGGTGATATTATGGTCGCCAGTCGACGGGGGCTGCAAAAAAAATGGGCGCTGGCCGAGCATCACCTACCGAACTGGTATTCACAAGCCCAGTTGTTGTCGGAGCGCGAAATTGTCTACCAGGCGGCGCAAAAGTCGCTTCGTGCCCTGGGAGTCGCTACCGCAAAACAGATCGATAACCATTTTACTCGCAATCGCTACCCAGACCTAAACAATGTGTTGGCCGAGCTTGTCGCCGAGCAACAGATAGTGCCGGTTTCAATTCAGGATGATGAAGTGATCTGGCCGGGTCAATGGTATATCCATGCTGAGGATATATCCTTGCTGAAAAATCTGTCTGACCAGTGGCAACCGCGAACCACGCTGTTGTCACCCTTCGATAACCTGATCTGCGACCGGGATAGAACAGAGTTAATGTGGAATTTTCACTTCCGCATCGAGATCTATGTTCCCAAAGCAAAACGCCAATACGGTTATTATGTGCTGCCGATTCTCCACGGGGATCAGATGATTGGTCGCATCGATCCCCGGATGGATCGTAAAACCGGCATATTGCACGTAAATGCTATTTATCTGGAAGCCGATACTGTCCCCAACTCTGCTACAGGTCAGGCTGTTATTAACGCAATTCAGCAGTTGGCCGAATTTTTAGGGGCTAAAACGACACAATACAATTTGGACGGGGTACCGGTTGCCTGGCAAAAACTCCTGGGCTAATAGACAAAACGGATAAAAGACGTGCAATCCAGTTCCGTCACTCCTGCATGCTTCCCCGCCTACGCGAGGACAAG
>JAGRBY010001061.1 GCA_020433835.1 Anaerolineae bacterium
AACTGGGTATCATTAAAATTTCGGGCGACCTTTACTTTGGGGCAGTTAACCATGTTGAAGAGCTTATTATTCAGCATATGAACAGCCAGCCCACCGAACGCTTTCTGCTGCTACGCATGCACGGCGTTAATAACTGCGATATCAGCGGCATCCGCATGTTGGAAAATATTCACCATCTCTACCACGAACGGGGTGGGGATATTTACTTTATGAAGGTACAAAATGCTGTTTGGAATGTGATGCAATCGACAGGATTTTGCAACCGTGTTGGCGAGGACCATTTTTTAAATGAAGAAGAAACGATCAGTTTCCTTTTCCATCACACCTTAGATCCGGCTATCTGCATTTATGAATGTCCATTCCGCGCTTTCAAAGAGTGCCAAAATTTACCCAAAAGCACCTATCCAAAAGAATTTTCGGCAGCGCCGCTTATTCCGGAAGGAGATCTGGATGTGCTTGACCCTAAACAATTGTGGCAGAACCTTCATAAGGGCTTCGAGAAACCCCTCGTCATCGATGTTCGAGAACCGAGAGAATACCAAAGAGGGCATGTTCCCAATGCGCGTCTTGTTCCCTTGGGCCAAATGATGGCCGAGAGTGTCAACTTGCCCAAAGAAAAGGATATTGTGCTGGTCTGTCGCAGTGGGCGGCGCAGTGGTCGAGCCGCCTCTATCCTAAAGCAAAAAGGCTTTAAAAACGTTTCTATTTTACAGGGGGGGCTACTTGCCTGGGAAGCTGCGGATTTATTAGAAGCTATCGATTTACCCGAACAATCAGAATCAAGGAGTAAAGGAAATGGATCAAACACCGACACGTAATATTGGGCTTGATTTGGTAAGAGTTACCGAGGCAACCGCTCTTACGGCGGGCCGCCTGTTGGGGTTGGGCAATCGAGAAATGACCCATCGTGCTGCCACTGAAGCCATGAGCATGGCCCTAGCTTCAATTGATATTAAGGGACATATCATCATTGGCGAAGAAGATCGATTAAAAGAAAGTACACCACTAAATACAGGCCAACAGGTCGGCACCGGACAAGGGCCGGAAGTCGATGTGGTCGTCGACCCTATCGATGGTACCAATTCAGTAGTGGAGGGACTACCGGGCGCAATTTCGGTGGTGTGTGTTGCGCCACGCCATTCGATGTGGGATTGCAAACCGGCCGCTTACATGGACAAAATCATTGTCGATGCGGAGGCGGCTCATGCTCTGGTACCTGAATGTATGGATGCCCCGGCCGGTTGGACCCTGGCGGTTATTGCCCGGGCCAAAGGCAAATCCGTTAGAGATTTGCAGGTGATAGTCTTAAATCGGCCGCGTCACAAACATCTTATCGAAGAGCTACGCCGGGCTGGAGTCCGTATATTACTGCGCCCCGATGGTGATACAGCCGGGGCCCTTATTGCGGCTTCGCCGGGCAACAGTGCCGATGTCTTGATGGGCATTGGCGGGGCCTCAGAGGGAGTCACTGCGGCCTGTGGGGTAAAAGCAATTGGTGGGGCAATGTTGGCTCGCCTGGCTCCTCAAAGCAATGAGGAATGGGAGGCGGTTAAAGCCGCCGGAATTGATACCAGTAGCATTCTCACCTGCGACCAACTGGTTTCCAGCAATCACATCTTCTTAGCGGCCACCGGCGTCACCGACGGCCCTCTACTTAATGGTGTTGAGTATCGAGGCCAACAAGCGATAACGTATTCTTTGGTTTTGCGCGGCGAAACAGGTACCCGGCGCACAATTTATGCTGAGCATCAAGTTTCATTGGAATAATCCCCAGGCTAAAGCCTCATAAAAAACGGTGGCGGGTACACATCCGTCACCGTTAGCCTCAATTAAAGATTACTCCGGATGACTTCGTGCACAAAGCTCAACTTTTCAATTGCTTTTGGCGATAGCACAAAAGGATACATATCCGGTTGTCCCATACTTCTATTGATACTGTTGAGCGCATAAGTAAGCGGCAGCCAGGCATCGACAATATGTTCAAATGGCTGGTTGTATAGATCGGTAATGTGGGGAGTGCCTTGCCCTATCACAGCCTGCAAACGAACACTGACGCCAAACTCTTGCGCTGTCTCAATAGCGTCGGTAATGTGTAGATAGTGGGCCCAGGTTTCGGCCCAATCTTCCCAAGCGTGGGCCGCGGCATAAACGCTTACAAAATTTTGTTGCCAATTCGACGGTGCGGGGCTTTGGTAATGGCGCTGCAAGGCCTGCCCATAATCTTCACGCTCATCACCAAATAACGTCCGAAATAGATCTAACCAGGCGCTATTTTCAATTAAAAGC
>JAGRBY010001062.1 GCA_020433835.1 Anaerolineae bacterium
TTATTCTGTTGCAGTTTAAGCGCCAATGCCATTGGCACAAAATAGTATATTTCTTTTAGCCAACTCGACACATTTTGTGGGCTTTGCAGCAGATCCTTGGCATTATGTTCATCGAATCGATTCTTCACAAAGTCTTTACGTATATATAGATCGCCATTGGTTAGTGGTGCTTTTAATGCGTTGCTAAATTCCTCGGGGAGTGGTTGCTTTGCTTCTTCGTAGAGATAAAGCTCTACTGGGTCTGGTAACAGCTTAACAATGTAGAACCGCCTGATAATACTGGCACTGCTATCACGAATAACCCATCGATTGCCGGACTCGCTCTTCTCGATAGTAAAGTTTTGTAGATTTACCCCAATATCTTCCTTGTTAAATCTGTTCTGCACTTCTTCTACGTTTTTATTCTCCAAATGTTGTAAAAAGTCCATTTCGATTTTAGCCTTGGCCCAATCTTTTTGCTCTCTTGCCAGCTCCTCCATATATTTCTTTGCTAATTCTCGTGCAGAGTGCGGTGAAAAGAATGCTGCCACTTGTAATTCGTCAATGGCGGTCTTAAATGCATCAGTCAGTTGATGATAGTCGTCCGATTCTAGATATTGTGGCAGCAGGAAGTTCTCAGGATAGTAGATGGTATTCATAGCAGCGCACCAACTGGTGTAACTGCCCATCCAGCGCCAGTCGTTGTCAAACGTGGTCTGACTGTTGTTGAGTTGCCACAATTTTGTTGGGGCAAGTTTTTCCAGAGCGTTATCTTCCCCCACGTCAAACTGTCCTGTACGAAGGCCAAAGAGAATTGTCTGAATCGTCTCAATCGCTTGGTGTAGTCGGCTCGTCATGATTTTTCCACTATTACCAAAGTCGATTGCCCAATATTTCGTCAGCGAATCGGCGACCTGCTGCGGATCCTCCATCTTGTATTTCGCTGCCAGCAGTTTAAGCAGCAGCGTACGCATTTCTGGAAGTTTCGTTGTTTGAACTTCGTAAACAACAGCAGCAAAGGATTGCTGCAAAGCCTTTTCCATACGCACCAAAGTCGGATCCGATGCTTCACCATCAGAGTCATCATCGCGCTTAGGTTTGGCCATTGTATCCGATCCGACTGGATGACTGGCAACTTCAGGCAGTGTCACCTGGCGTAACCGCTCTAGCTGCCATGCTAAAAGCTTCGGGCGCTCAACAGGTGGTTTAGGTTTAACGGAATAGTTTGTCGGCATTACCCCAAACAAATCTTTCAGAACCGTTTCGGTAACCGATACGGGAGCGAGAAGCAACTCGGGAATATATTTCTTGTCAATGCTTAACCGGCGGGCCAAAGAATTGAGTATTGCATCATCAGTATGGTCTTTGTCAATGGCTGTTGCATCTTGAATTTCGGCATAGGTGATACCCCACCTCCGTAACAGTGCATCATAGACACTCTGAAAATATTCGGGTTCTCCCTTTAAGGGCTCCGATGCCCTGTTAAGAAGTCGATGCAAGATTTCGACAACGATCAGAATCTGATGGATCTGTACCTCCTCTTCTTGCGCCTCTACTAACACAGAAAATGGTTGGTAAAACATCTCCGAAAGTCGACCCCTAGTTATCTTCTCAACCGGTTTTGAGGAATCTGGATCTGTGGCAAACGTAATATGTTCTTCTGCATAGGTGAGCAGATCATTCAAATATTGGTGGTGAGTAAACATTAAACCACCTCTCTGATGTCTAACGTTAACCGTTCAGGTTCAGACGTGTTGCCGACCACATCAACTGCCCGTACTTCCATCCACCTAATATTTTTATCGCTGATAGTCGCAGTAAACTGCCACTCTGACCAGTCCTCTTTTGTCGGAACAGCAGGCGTATAGTCACCATCCTCAAGGCGCCATTCAACACGTTGCACCGCAGTGTCAACATCAATTGATAAACCGAGTACATCAACAGCAATGCTTGGTTCCTGCCAAAGCAAGCGGAGAAAGTTTGTAGAGGGCTCCAGAACATTTACGAGAGGGACGGTATTGTCGACAAGAATCGAAACTTGCCCCGATGTAGTTCTCCCAACATTGTCTTCGGCCGTAATAATGAGCTGATATTGAGTGGTCTGATCAGGCAGAGGTACCGCAAGTTCCCAAGTCACTGGCTCTGCAGCTTGATCTGGCTTTGCGTCGGTGATTGTTGCCTCTCCCAGGGATCCATCATCCAGCTGCCAGCGAATAGAGCGAATGCCATTGCTATCCTGTGCGTGGCCTGAAATGAGAAGGATGCCAGGCACTGTTATAATTCGATTCGCCTGCGCAATATGTAGG
>JAGRBY010001063.1 GCA_020433835.1 Anaerolineae bacterium
AGACTGACCTCGCTGAGGTTAGAATGGCTTAAGTTGGCCGCGGTCAGGTTGGTTCCGCTCAAATTCGATTCGCTGAAGTTAACGCGCAATAAGTTGGCTCCGGTCAAATCGGCTCCACTTAGATCGGCGCCGGCCAGGTTGGCTCCGCTCAAATTAGCGCGCAGCAAGCGGGCTTTGGTCAGGTTGGTTTGGCTTAGATCGGCTCCGCTTAAATCGGCATTGTTGAGCCACAGCGGCGTTTGGCCGCTTTTCAACAGGTGGTTTAACTCTTCTTGGGTGAATTCCACGGTGTTCCTCTCCAGTAGGGGAATAGGTCTAAACAGGGCGAATACGTCTTAAGATATTGTCCAACCGAACCAGGTCAAAGCTCAACAGGCGAGCCAGTTCTCTACCGGCACCAATTAAAAACCGGCGACTAGTCTCGGGCGGGTAAACTTCTGCAGCCCGGCGCAGGTTGGTAACCAGTACCTCATCGGCAGGGATTTCCGCCGAATTGAGAACTAGCCGGAAATAGTCGAGGCTTTGGGTGAAGGCCCGGATGTCGGCATCGCTGCATAGAATGAGGGTGTCCAGGCTGAGCGGTGGCTGCGGGGGTAAGCCCTGGTAAATTTGCTTACCACGCTGGTAGCCAACTACCAAAACGCTGACTTCAATCGGCACCAGTCGGTTTTCTCGCTGATCGAGGATGGCTTCGGTTTCCATTTCGCCAACCAGAATAAGTTGGCGCACGGCTGGGTCATCTTGAACCTGCACGTTGTAAATGAGACCAAAAACGCTAACATCATCGGCGACCGGTACTTTCACCAGATCGCCGAAGTGCGGTGTGCCGGGCTGCAGTACCCGGCAGCCCACGGTAAAGCCCACGGTGCTGGCCCGTAAAACCCAGCCGATGGGTAATACTGTACTCATAATCGAAAACTCTCCCGCCCAAATCGATAGGCGTTTTTGTTACGTTGTTTGAGGGATATCTCCGGTGACAACCCCTGTTGGCGCATTGCTACGGCCAACATCATGTCGACTGCCTCGCGTTCTTCATTTGAGATGACAGCCAGTTCATCCGCGCGGGCTAAAACGTAAGGATAGCCCCCGGTAATACGGGCCTGTCGCACGATAGCCGCGTGAAGTGTATTAAGCGAGGCTGGATTAGCCACAATCCAGGCCGGGATCTCAATTCTGGCTAAATGCGGCACCGCCGGATTGTTGCTGACATTGAGATAAAAGAAATGGATGGTATGACCGGCAAATGTATAGCGATCTAACCCCTTGGCCCGCACGGAAAAGATGGCGCTGCGCTGACCGGGGCCAAGAAAGTTGAACAAATCCAGGTCGGTTAGCGGGCGAAAATCGTTGCGCCGCAGATTTTCTTCGCTAATGTCTTCAAATGCCAGCGAAGCCAGGTGGATGAGCGACAGGGTGAAGGTGCTGCGCGGCCGATCGATATAGCCGGCTAGCAGCACGTCAGCCTCGCGCAGGATATCGAGCAGGGCGATATATTCATCCTGGCGATCCTGCTGCTGATCAAAGGGTAAATCAATTACCCGTAGCGTTAATTGGCCATCCATTAGAGCTATGACTGGTTCCGGAACAATCTGTCTGTAAGCCGGCCCTATGTTGGTTAGTACTTCCAGCTCGGCCAAATCGCGTTTTACGTTGACTTCGCCGGTAGAGATCAATCGGCCCTGGTCATCGAACAGATCATCCGGCTCGTAAAACAGTTGGGGTTTGGGGTTGTAGGTTTCCGGCTTTTTGTTTGAGCCATGCCGATAGATGATGCAGCCGGTGTTGATTAAATAGTAAAGCGTGATGGCGTGCGGGTCAGGATGAATTTGTGAGCCGTCGCTGGCGATTACGGTGAGCTTTTCGGGGCAGGGCGGCAGCGGATACGCCTCGGCCAGAGCCTCCTGGGTGGGTGCGGCCCCAACCCACTCAAAGCGCTGACCCTGTTGGGCTTTTTCGGCGCGTTGAATACGTTCGTGCAATACGCCCTGTTCGTTGGAAAACTGCCTCAGCAGTCCTTGAGCACGCTGTAAATTGTCATCGAGCTGCGGGCGCTGTGCTGCCAAGCTGCGACCCATAGCCTTGACCTGTTGGGCTACCTGATTGAGTTCAAGCGTCATAATCGCTCATTTTCTGTGCGAATGTTTATGGTTGGTTCCAAATATACGCATCAACCGCCGCATCCGGCGCTTAAAAGGACGGGACGATTTGCCTGCCTCTTTTGGCTTTAGGGGTAGCGATTCCGGCAAAGGTTGACCGGTAAAGTACAGCAGCTGTGCGTGAGGGA
>JAGRBY010001064.1 GCA_020433835.1 Anaerolineae bacterium
AAATTCATATTGAGCAAAATAGCGTTCCAGTACAAACGGTTGAATGTCCATCAACAAACTCCTTACAGTTGTAATGTAGAACACGAATGCGCAGGAGGGCGATTAGCATTACAAAACTGCACCTCTTGCGTATCTTGTTGTCAGTAGATGAATATGACATTATAAGATTCTTCGCGATAGCCACCAAACAGACTTTCCCAGATCTTTGTTTCCCAAATAATTTAATAAATAGGGTTGTTGCCCAATAAGCGTGGCGAGATACGGACGCAGATTTTCGCAGAGTAACGCTGATAAAAATAAAAAATCTGCGAAAATCAGTGTTTATCTGCGTCCTATAAGATGGGTTGAACCTCATAATTCTTATTCAGCAACAAGTCTAAAGATTAAATTACTTGCCCTTAATAGTTACGCAAATTGTTGCCTTCTGGCGGAGTGGTCAGCCTTAGATGCGGAGTGGCGTAGCCCAACCCGTTCGCATCTGAGGCTGAGCCGCTCCTCGAGCGAACGTGTTATTTTCAAGGAAGTGTCAATGGCTTCCTGACACAGAGCGGAGTTGCAGTAGAAAACATACCCTTCGCAGCTTTCAAAAGGGAGTTGCAGCAGGAAACATGCCCTTTTCAGCTTTCAGAAGGGTGTCTCGCCTGAAAAAGGTCGTTTCTCGCAGCGCGAAAAGAGACAGTGTCTTGTTAATGGGGGAATCGCAAAGCTAGCTTTGTGACTCCGGTACATGAGAACGGGGTATAGCGCTAAGGTTTTGTTGTTTCAGCCTGTATGCCACTGCTCCATATGCTGACGCTGCGTCTCGCTTAGAGCATTGGGGTGGTAAAAGCGGTCGTAAAAGTCGGGATCGATGTGGTTGACTTGAAAGCCCAGTATGGTTCGCAGCGGCGGGGAATAGGCCGGAAAGCGGCCGTAGCGATTAAAAACATAGTCGCAGTAAGCTGTGGTGGCCGCAATGGCCGCCGGGCTGGTGGGCGTGGCGGCTGAGCCGACGGCGACGGGATCGCGCCAAGCACTCTGCTGTACAGCGCCGGTAAAGATGCCGCTCGGCCCAAATTTCCTGTCGGCCACGGCCTGGACTGCGGCGGCCATCGACGGGTAATAGGGCGGGCAGAACGGTTTGAGCAGCGGCCGGCCATCGTGTTCTAGCCCTTGCACGTAGGGAACCGGTTGATCTTGGCCCAATAATTTTAAGCCCAAGGCCAGCAGCTTGCTCAAGCCCAGATATTGCGATGACTTCATTTCACCCATGCGAAAGCCCAGCGCCTCAAACCAGCCGTAGGGATGCGCCCCCCAATGAGGAAACCCACCTAACCCCAGAGCCTGAACCATCAATCCGAGGTTCTGCAAAATCATCCCCTGCTCAAGGGTGACAAACTCAATCACCAATTGCTCTAACTGTTGAATGGTAATGGTTCGCTCCTGTTTGGCATCATCCTCCAAGTGACCGCCCCGGCTGCGGGCAAACGGCTTCAAACCGGCCGGTTGAAAGCCGGCCCGTTCATCGACCACATAAACGCCGGTGGTCTCGTTAAAGATTTCCAACAGGCCGTTAATATACATTTGGGTGAATTCATTAATCGGCAAAAAATAGGTGGCCGCCGGATCGTACAGTGACCAGCGGTTGACGTCGAGGTTGTAAAGCGGCTCCGCCGGTGGAACGGAGCGGCCTTCTTGAATCTTCACCCGGCTGCGTCGGTAGAGTTCCACGTAGTCTTGCTGTTCGGCTAACCGCAGCAGTTCGGGAATCTCATCGGGCGAGCTGTCTTGCGCGCGTTTAATATAATAGGTGGCCTCCTGGTTCATCACCACCAGGCCCACAGTCTGTATACCGTCGCCGCTGGCTACGGTGCGGCCAACCAGGCCCGACATAATGGTTCCGCCTTGGCCTTTATCGAATACTAAATCGGCCAGGGCATAGCCCGTTAGCCCGCAGGCTGCATACACCAGCAGTGCTTCCTCTTCTTCGGTTAACGGCACGCCCGGTTGTTGGCTCTCAAAAGCCATCGGCCCGGAAGCCATTTTCATACCCAATCCAAAGCGCCTGGTTCGCCGGCTGCGCAGAGTGTTCAGCAGCCCTGTTACTGGGTTTTGCGTTTTATGGGTTTCTTCATTGGTTTCTTCATTGGTAAACATCGCTAGGCTCCCCTAAGCTTGATGTCTTGAATAGGGTCTCATTATAACACAATTCCGTATCTAGCAGACGCCAAAAAAAAAGGGAGTGTAACAGTCTCGATTGAGACGACAACGAAAATGAAAATCGGGAGCTAGGAA
>JAGRBY010001065.1 GCA_020433835.1 Anaerolineae bacterium
ACAAATAAAACATGGTACGTTTATTTGCAGCAACAAGATACGCTGCGTGCCCAGTGCATTTCTTGCCTTAATATGGTAGTAACATTGCTCAACACCGTCCGCAAACCGGGGTATTCTTTACCTAAGTCACAAAAGCAATTAACTCGACAGATATACCTGGTGGCTTCAATGCTCGATAGGGCCAGTAAAATGTTGTTGTTCCCTCCTGACCCTGAGGTTTCCTTTTTACCTTCGCAAGAAGTCCAGGAGTTATATATTGATCCAATCCAACTTCTTCACGAACATCTGCTACAGGGAGAATATTATCTTACATCCCGGACTGGAGGTGGCCTGGATCAGCACTTCCGAAACTACATTGGAGTCATCGAGCGGTTTGTTAATTTCTTAGGTGAGTACATTCTCAAACCAAACACTCGTCACCTGCGTCTGCTGAAAGTGAACGCAGCCACAGCCAAGCAGAATCTGGAAAAATTCCATCAAGAGCGAGTTAAGATAAAACTGCGAGAGCATGAACACCATGAGCTCTTACCGATTGAGCAACGGCTCATTACCCTTTTGCAACAGGCTACGCAGTATATTTTTGACGATGATTACCGGGATTCATGGGAGGCGGCAGAGCGGGCGCAGCAAAAGATCCATTTGCTGGCCAGCCAATTAGAAAAGCAGCTACCCAAGGATAATGGTGAGGATATTGCCCTCATCAAAGCGTTAAACTCCGATCTGATATGTACTTTTCCATCGCTGGATGTGTTTTCCCAATTGCAAGAGTCGCTCGTTCAATGGGAAGGTGATCAGGCTCAGGCTTATATTAATGAATTGCAAGCCTTGTCCCAATTGGGATGCTTTGCGACTTTAGCGCATCAGCAATACGAAGACAGCTGGGAAGCAGAGTTAGAACGTATCATTGTTGACTTACTGGCTCGTGATGTTCACGTGCAGTTTGGTCAGGTCCTAAGGCAAGAGGATGCCCTGGATGGGGCCTGGGGGACATTACCGATCCTCTTCCAAGTATCGGATCTTGTGGATATAGATACCAAATCGGCAGTCATATTTGAGCATATTTTTGGTAACATTTTTAATGAACGGCAAGCCTTTGCGCTCATCATTACGGATGGTCAGCAAATTATCTCACCCGTTATCTGGACATTTGGCTACTGGGACCGGCCGAAATGGGATCTGGCTTGCAGGCTCGATTCTCCAGGGGATTTTCTAAAATTGTGTGCGGTAAGGATAGATTTATTGGAGCAATATAGTAAGCATTTAGACATACCGGTGGCCAAAGAGCCGGAATACGTCCAGGCACTGTTAGATGTTTATAACACGACGGTAGAAATTTCATTAGAACTGGCCCAACTGCGCTATGAAGTGGATATTGGCCGCAAAGGGATTGAAGATATTGAAAAAACAATAAAACCTGATCCTGAAAAAGCCAGTCCTGAAGAAAGGGAAAATGCAGCACATTTCGAGGCTCAAATTGAGTATTTACGGGAATTTCAACCTACGTCAGAGTTTGAGGCTTTTCACGAGATTATTATCGACTTTTTTAATGACCTGTTTGCCCAGGTGAGACATGAGATTGAGCCACTAAAACAAATGGCAACGGGTAAGGCAGATGAAGGCGGAGAGGTGTTGGCTGATCAGGCGCTGGAAAACGTTGTAAAGTTGGTAGAAAACGTTTCCTCATCCCGTAAAGAGGACGAGATTCGGGAACGTTTATCCCGAGAGAATGAATTTGATTATGAAGCCATGGACATGCCTAATAAGTTTGGCTTAATCTATTTCATCGCTAAGAATTATACTCATTTTGGCCGGGCAGATTATTGATGAAATCGCCAATAACTTGAACTGATTGGAAGCATGTGTAATCAGAAACGGCTTACCTAAGGATTGCTATTGATGTCAAGACAGATTTACCAATGGGAACGGTACTGGTACCCTCGTGGTGTGAATCCTCCAATTTCACCAGATGGCTTTCTTTATAATCATATTCCCCTTTCAAAAGACGGGTCTCTCCTCCGTTTTGAAGAAATAGCCGATGTACCTTGTCTCATCTTGCTTGGCGAACCAGGCATTGGCAAAAGCCACGCCATGGAGAGTGCGTACCGGGATCTCAAAAATACGGAAACAGTTGATGATCGCTATTGCTACATTAATCTGAAAAAGTTTAGTGAATATGAGCTTATCCGAGAATTGGATGAGGTTTTTCGCGATTGGTCATCAGACGGATATCACTTACAGCTCTTTCTTGATAGCCTGGACGAAGCGCGAGTACGA
>JAGRBY010001066.1 GCA_020433835.1 Anaerolineae bacterium
GAGGGTTAAATTTATGAGATCCTGCCCCGATGAGCGAGCAATTCTGGTATATCGTGGTGTTAGCTTCTAAAATTAAAGTGTAGTTAGATTTTGCTCTATCTAAACAGGAGTTGTTAGCGCTTGAAATTAGTATAAATAATAACCTTACCAGGATCTTTACTTATGCCTATAAAATCAACCTTAAACAGATGTTTAAGTGCATCTTTTCTCTTGATCGTTACTTTTTATCTGATATCACCGTCTCCTTCCTACGCCGCACCCGCTGCAAATTTCCCTTACCAGATTGAACAACCGGATGGCTTTGTTTTCAAGGCAATCAGCCGTGGTGATGAATGGAATAATTGGGTTGAGACTGTTGATGGCTATACGGTGGCACCCCATAAGAGCAGCGGTTATTGGTATTACGTCGACGATTATGATGAGAATGGTACACCTAAGCTAAGTCCGTATTTTGCCGATGACCCACCGCCAAGTGGCATTCCGCTTCGCTTAGCACCACCGCGTAAAGGCAGACCAGAACCGGCACCCGAGACGCTGAAACTCAATGACAACATGTTAAAAGTATCGCCACCGATTGGTGCTTTTAATGGGTCTATCTTGTACATTCTGGTGCAATTTGCGGATCGCACGGCCCAAACCACTGAAGCCCAATGGGCTTCATTTATCACGGGCAGCATCGCTGATTATTACTCCAAAGCGACCTACGGCAAAGTTAACCTGGTACCGGCCAACGAGACTTTCGGCACGGTGAATAATGGTACGGTCGGCTGGTTGACATTAAATCAGAACCATCCTGATCCTAAGGGCGCACAAACCCCGGAGGCCAATACCGCTAAACAACAGCTCATCAAAGACGCTATCTTGGCAGCTGACCCTTTTGTTGATTTTGCTGCTTACGACGCGAACCAGGATAAAAATCTGGATGCCGATGAATTAAGCATTGTGGTGATCGCTGCGGGTTTCGAATCGTCGATTTCGGGTCAGAACAGTCCCGGAGTTTGGGGCCATGCCTGGTGTATTTTTAACGTAACGGCTCCCGTTGTGGATGGTGTTACAACCGGTGACTGCAACGCTACAGTAATCGCAAACGGTTATGCAGCTTTTGGTGAGCTGATGACGGCAGATGGTATCAATAACGTGCAATCGACCTTAGGTATTCAGGTGCACGAATTAGGTCATCATACCTTTGGCCTGCCAGATCTTTACGATGGTGATCAATCGTCGCCGGGCATCGGTAATTTTGGTCTTATGGGTGGTGGTAGCTGGGGCATGACGACCACAGATACTTTTCCTGGTCAGACACCGGTAATGCCATCAGCCTGGACTCGTTATAAGCGAGGCTGGGCCGATTGTCCGATTGCCAATGGTGCAGTATCGATTACGGCCTCGGCTGCAGCAACCGCAACGAGCGCCAATTCCTGCTACCGGATGCCGAGCAACAAGGCCAACGAGTATTTCATGATTGAAAACCGCCAGGCGGTAGGTTATGACGCCGGATTTACCCGGCCTGATTGGCAGTTTGGAGCTGGTTTTGGCGGCCTTGCGATCTGGCACATCGACGACACTCAGCAGGAAAACAATAACAACGATCAGCAACGCTGGGTGGATCTGGAAGAGGCCGATGGCGTCCCAATGGCAGGTATGGATAGCGGCCAAAGCACCGATCTTTGGTATGCCACAAATGCGACAACCTTTAGCGATGGCACAACACCAAACAGTAAACTTTACGATGGTGCCGCCAGCGGCGTTAGCGTCATCAATATCTCGGCATCCGGGACGGTGATGAATGCTCAGATCAGCTCTATGACAACGCCGCCGCCTCCCAATGATTCCAAAATTACCAGTTTGGGTAACATCTCAACCGGCAGCGCCCTGGATGCTAACGGAACAAAAGCGGGGTTTATCGTTACGACAGCGGGCCGCTATGTATTGCTAGCTGAAGGCAATAATGGCCTTGACCCGGTGTTGGAGTTAACCGGGCAATATATTGATGCCAATGGTGCAGTACAAAGTATTTCGCAAATCAATGACAACTGGGATCTCGCTAATGGCACTGAGATCCAGCAGATTATTGGCCGCCAACCTGCAACCACGAACGATGGCGCGTTAGTGCTGGACCTTCTGGAAGGTATCTATAGCGCTAAAATCAGCGCTAAAAGTGGTGCCACGGGTCGCGGCATTATTGCTATTTCGCAAATGGTCAATTCCACAACACCCGCACGTATCCGTAATATTTCCACTAACGGACCATTGCCGGATGCGAATGGTATGAC
>JAGRBY010001067.1 GCA_020433835.1 Anaerolineae bacterium
GACTGGAGTTCAGACCGGCAACAAATTTGAGTTCCGCGCTGTTGGCTCCAGCCAGTCGATTGCCGGACCGATGATGGTTATCAACACTATCGTGGCCGAATCGCTCGACTACATCGCCAACAAACTCGAAGCTGCTGATGACCTCAACATCGCTATTCAATCGCTGCTTAAAGAAGTCATGGATGAAAACGGCGCGGTTATCTTCAACGGCAACGGCTACTCCGAAGAGTGGCACGCCGAAGCTGCCGAACGCGGTCTGCCCAACCTGAAAACCACCCCCGACGCCTTGCCCTGCTACGTCACCGATGAAGCTACCGCTCTGTTTGAAAAGTACGGCGTTTTAACCAAGCACGAACTTGAGAGTGTTTACGAAGTCGCGCTGGAGCAGTACATTATGACGGCCAATGTTGAAGCCAACCTAACCGTCAAAATTGCCAAAACGATGATCTTCCCGGCCGCTATTCGCTACCAAAGCGAACTGGCTCTGACCTGCGCCAATCTCAAGGCCGTTGGCTATGAGTTTGATACCAACACGCTTGATAAAGTCACCGAGTTGATCAAAATGCTCCAAGACAGCATTGCTGAACTGGAAACCGTAAAAGCCCACGAAGACGATGATGCCTTAGCCCACGCTAAGTACGTGTGTGACACCGTCTTGCCGGCTATGCTCACCGTCCGCAAGTATGCCGATGAACTGGAAGCATTTGTGGCCGATGATCTGTGGCCGCTGCCGACCTACCAGGAAATGTTGTTCATCAAGTAAGTTCTTCATAACGATTTAAGGGGGGAGGGCCACGCAACACGGGTTCTCCCCCTCATAACCAACACTTTACGACTAAGG
This sequence comes from Anaerolineae bacterium, assembly GCA_020433835.1. Next base: position 842 of record JAGRBY010001067.1, read on the forward strand.
GGCAACCCATCGCCCCTTAAAAATCCAAAAGAGTAGGGATACCTCTTCCATGCGCTTCCCTCCCTACAACCAGCATGCGGCGGAATGCACTAACCACTAACTGCTAACCGCTAACCGCTACCTGCTACCTGCTAATCGCTATCTCCTAACCGCTAACTACTACCGACTAATCGCTACTCTATTCCTTTTTGATAAATAAATACCACGCCACCACTTCAAATAATGAATGACGGAGTCTATCGATGCATCTAACCCAACGTGAGCAAGAGCGGCTCATGATTTTTCTGGCCTCGGAATTGGCCCGTAAACGTCAAGCGCGGGGCTTAAAGCTCAACTACCCGGAGGCAATCGCCATTTTAACCGCCGAAGTGCTCGAAGCCGCCCGCGACGGCAAAAGCGTTGCCGAAATTATGAGTTACGGGACCACCATTTTAACCACAGACGAGGTCATGGACGGTGTGGCAGAGATGATCCACGAGGTGCAAGTAGAAGCCACTTTTCCCGATGGCACCAAACTGGTGACCATTCACGATCCCATTCAGGAGAAGATTGCATGAAGCCGGGAGCCTATATCTTAAACGAAGCCGCCGGGCCAATCACGGCCAACGTCGGACGAAAAACTATCACCTTGCTGGTTGAACATCACGGCGACCGGCCTATTCAGGTGGGCAGCCACTTTCATTTCTTCGAAGTTAATCGCGGCCTTGTCTTTGACCGCACCGCCGCCTACGGTATGCGGCTGAACATCCCCGCCGGTACCGCCGTTCGCTTTGAACCGGGCGACACCAAAGAGGTCAACCTGGTCGATTTAGCCGGCAGCCGCATTATGTACGGCCATAACGAGTTGGTCGATGGCCCGCTGGACGACCCCGATACCAAAAGCGCCGCACTTGCAAAATACAAGAGCGCCGGTTTTGGCGACAAGGAGGCCGAGGCATGACGCTGCAAATTCCGCGCGACGTATACGCCGATCTCTACGGCCCGACCACCGGCGATAAAGTTCGACTGGCCGATACCGACCTCATCATCGAAATTGAGCAGGATTTCACCCACTACGGCGACGAGATTGCCTTTGGCGGCGGCAAGGTCATCCGCGATGGGATGGGCCAGAGCAGCCGCGAAGTTCGCGACGGCGAATTCGGCACGCTCGATGTCGTCATCACCAACGCGACCATCATCGACCACTGGGGCATCGTTAAGGGCGACATCGGCATTAAAAATGGCCGTATCGTCAAAGTCGGCAAAGCCGGCAACCCCGATACCATGGCCGATGTCGATCCCGAACTGATTGTTGGCCCGGCCACCGAAGTCATTGCCGGAGAAAACAAAATTGTCACCGCCGGCGGCATCGACGCCCACATTCACTTCATCGCCCCGCAGCAAATTTACGAGGCGCTCAACGGCGGTCTGACCACCATGATCGGCG
>JAGRBY010001068.1 GCA_020433835.1 Anaerolineae bacterium
ATTGGAGCTGGGAGTCTAGGGAAGCCGAGACGAGGTTAGAAGTTGGGGATTGGGAATTGAGGAGGTTTAATTCGAGTTGGAGGGTTTTGAGGTCTTCGCGGTTAGTACAGATCACGGCGTCACTGTGACGGGCGAGGGCCAGAATCGACTGCCAGCGGAAGCGTCCGGCTTTGGGAAAAATGTAGGGGATGCGCAAGTCATGGAAAGTCGTGACCAAGCGGATTGGCCGACCGCGTTTCTTGAGATACCAGGGCAGCCAGTTGATCCAGCCGCCCAGATCGAAGGCGGCGGCTTGGTATTGGATGTGGAGAATGTCGGGGCGGTGCTGGTTGAGAAATTGGGTGATCGCCGGCCAGCAGCGCCAGCCCCAGTTCGGTAGGGTGGGATAAACTTGAGATGGGAGATGGGGAGATGGGGAGATGGGAGATGGGAGATTAGAGATTAGAGATTGGGAAATTTGCTGCCAGCGGTGGGTAATGAGAACAGTCGGTTGAACGTTATGTTTGGTTAGGTGATCGGCCAGATTGGCGGTGTAATCGGCGATACCGCCTTGCATAGGGGGGTATTCGCCCGTTAGGAAGGTGGTGGTTAGCATGGGATGTGAGACGTGAAGGATAGCACGTAGTGCGTAGTGGGTAGTGCGTAGTAGCTGCTGTAGGCGGATACTTTACGTTTCACGTTTTACGTTTTCCTCCCCTTGCTTATTAAACCCGGTATGTCTTCATAATGTTGCCTAAAGGCTTCGGAGAACTTGTCCGTAAGCGGTCATGCGTTCGCGACGGAGGGTGCGGCGGTGGCCGATGAGCCACTTGGCGGTTTCTTCGGCCCATTGGAAGGCGAAAGTACACCACAAAAATATCCGAAGAGCCACGGCCCAGCCGACGCCAAAATATTTGCGGGTGTAGCGAATTTTACTGCGCTGAAATCGAATGGTCCGGTCGGCAAAAACTTGTTCGCTGGATTTGCCCTCGAAGTGGGTGATTTTGGCGGCTGGCAGATAGTGAATTTGCCAGCCGGCTTGGACACAGCGCCGGCACCAGTCGGTTTCTTCGAAATACATGAAAAAATCGGCCTCAATTGGGCCGACCTGCTGCCAGGCTTCGCGCCGGATCAAAATGGCCGCGCCGACCACCCAATCAACCGGCTGAGTCTGGTCGGGCGATTGATCAGCCGTGTGGTAGCGCCGAATGTGACGATTGTCGGGAAACCACTGACCCAACAGGGTGCTCTCCCAAAAAAGGCTGCCCACCGTCGGAAAGCGACGGCGTGAAGACTGCACCGAGCCGTCTGGCCAGAGGAGTTGTGGTCCCAACGCGCCCACATCGGGATGGCTGTCTAGATAATCGACCATGAGAGCCGGCGCGTCAGGTTCGACAACCGTATCGGGGTTGAGCAAGAAGAGGTAACGACCCTGAGCTAAATCGACGCCGTAATTATTACCATTCGCGTAGCCAAGATTCTCTGTGCTGGCGACGAGCTGAACCTGAGGAAACTCGCCGCGGACCATTTGCGGGCTACCGTCGGTTGAGGCGCTGTCGACGACGATGATTTCAGTGGCGACGTGAGGCGATGTTTGAGTAGCTGTGAGGAGTGAGTTCAGGCAATCGCGTAGCAGGTCTTTGACGTTCCAATTAACCACGATGATGGATAGATCCATGAGGTAAATGTCCGTCGGATGAGAGAAGATTAGAGATTGGAGATTAGGCAATTAGAAGATGATACATAATCTCCAGTTAACCCATCTCCTTATCTCCCATCTCCCCACATCTAAATGTCCCGGGTAATGGTATAGTCGGCCAGCCCGTACATAGCTTGCCGATAGGGCGTATCCGGCAGTTTTTCGAGCGCGGCTTGGGCTTGTCGAGCAAAGCGAACCGCTTCCTCCATGCTGGCTTCGACGCAACCGGAGGCGCGAATTTGATTGACCACGTCGAGGATCTCGGCATCGTTGACAAAATCCTTGCGCACGGCTTTGAGAATAGTCGGGTGGTTGGGTTGCTTCTCATTAAAGAGCATAACCGGCAGGGTCGCAATTCCCTGGCGCAGGTCATTGGCAACCGGTTTGCCGATGTGATCCTCATCGCCCTTAAAGTCGAGTATATCGTCTACCACCTGGAAGGCCATGCCCAAGTAGTAACCAAAATCGCGCAAGGCCCCGATTTGTTCCTCCGGCGCGTGACTCAATATGCCGCCCATTTCCGTACCGCCGGCAAAAAGCGAGGCGGTTTTGGCGTAGATGCGGCCGTGATACTCGTCGAT
>JAGRBY010001069.1 GCA_020433835.1 Anaerolineae bacterium
GGCCGAGGACATTAGCTGGGGCGAGGCGTTTGCCAGCCAGGCGGCTATCGCTTTGGTCAATGCTCGACTGTATCATCAACTCTCGCAGTTTAACGATCAACTGGAGCAGATGGTTGATGAGCGGACCGAGGAGCTTAATCGCGCTTACTCTATTCTTGAAAAGCTGGATCAAACCAAAAGCGATTTTATCCACATCTCGGCTCACGAGCTGCGCACCCCGCTGACGATTATTAAAGGCTATACCCAGGTTTTGAAGCTGAATCCGACGTTGAATGAGGATGACAATGCTCACGAAATGATGGCCGGTATTTTGTCTGGGGTGGATCGCTTGCATCAAATTGTTAATAGTATGTTGGATGTCACCAAAATTGCCAGTGGCTCGTTGGATGTTTATAAAGAAAAGTGTCAGTTGGCCGATATTCTTTCGACCATTCAGCAGCGTTATGCTCCCGATCTTGTGGAGCGGCAGCTTACTCTGACAATAACGAAGAATATTGAGAGCTTACCACCCCTTGATGGTGATTTGGATTTATTGACCAAAACGTTCCAGGCTTTGATTGTCAATGCTATTAAATACACGCCGGACGGGGGCATGATTGCTATAGACGGGCAGGTCATCTCGGCGGCTGAGAAAATGTTTATTGAAGTCAAGGTGCAAGATAGCGGCATCGGCATTGAGCCAAAGCACCACAGCTTGATCTTTGAAAAGTTTTACCAAACCGGCGAACTGGCCCTTCATTCATCCGGCCACACCAGCTTCAAAGGCGGCGGGCCGGGGTTGGGGTTGGCCATCGCCAAAGGCATCATCGAAGCCCACGGCGGTCGCATTTGGGTTGAAAGTTCCGGTTATGATGAAGCTGCCCTCCCCGGTAGCTGTTTTTATGTGCGTTTACCCCTTTTCCCTCAGAGTTAAACCGTTCTTTCCTTTAAACAAGATGGTTCCTTCCTAATCAATGTTGTCTAAAGTGACGCCATAGATAATAATAGGCGCTCTAATAGATACTTACACAGCCAAGAGGTCATCAAAATCATTATGGAAATGATCATTGCAACACTCACATCATTTGCCAGCCAACTGCCGGTTATATTGGTTTGGCTCGCCGGTTTTATCATGGCCATTGTTTTTTGGCGGCGACATCCCAGGGTTTCGCTGTTAACCGTAATTGCGATGGTCGGTTTTTTTATTAATACATTGGTCGGAACCTATATCAGCCTATGGTTGCCCAGGATGCAGCCACAGGGCTGGAGTATGGAGCAAATTGGTATGGCGTTTGCCGTCAGCGGTTTTATTCGCGCGTTTATATCGGCTATTTTGTGGGGGCTTTTGTTGGTTGCTGTTTTTGGCTGGCGAGGGAAAAGTCCAGATGTATCGCAAGAAGATGCGAATAGTTGAAAATAACAAATTCCACAGTATTAAAGAGGGAGATTAGGAGATTAGAGATGGGGAGATTGACCCTAACAATCTTCTTATCTCATAACCCGGACGAGCCGGAACCAAAAGGGCAATAAAAACCGCAAAGATGCAAAGGTCGCCAAGTTTTTCGATTTAATTTTTCTTGGCGAACTTTGCGCCTTTGCGGTTCATTTTCTTGCTCAACATGCAAGAAGTCGTTTGGTTAGATACTAATCTCCCCATCTCCTGGCTAATTAGGCTTGGGGATATTCGTTACACAGCAGGTGAAGCGGCTCCTCATCCTCTTCAAGGGTAGGGAAGCGGGGTAGCGGTTCGAGAAAGCAGTTATCGTTGGCATCATCGTTAACATCAGACACTTCGCCGACAACAACAGTGCCTTTGCCCGGTTGGGCGTAGAACTTGTGATAAATGTAGGGCACCAGGCAGATGCTTTCGCCCGGTTTGAGAATGATGGTTTCGCCGGGAGCACAATCACGCCGCACGCCATCAATCGAGACGGAGAAGGGTTCATCGGACAGCTTTTCCTCCGGCGTCGATTTGTAGAGAACCAGCACCAGCTCGCCGCCGCCCCGGTTGATGATATCTTCCCGTTTCTTCCAATGAAAGTGATAAGGTGTAAGCTGGTTTTCTTTGACCATCATAATCTTTTCGGCATAGCCTTTGGGGTATTGGTCGGGATGGTTGTAGTTGCCGTTGCGGATTGTAAAGAGAAGCAGGCCGAAGTTGTCAAAGTCGTCCGCGCCAAAGTCGGTAACATCCCAACCTAAGGCATTTGTCCGAATTTCGTCAACTTCAGGCCCCTTTTCTTGCCAATTGGCGGGAGTCCAAAAGGCGAAGGGGGGGAG
>JAGRBY010000106.1 GCA_020433835.1 Anaerolineae bacterium
TAGCCACCCCGCCGCCAAAAATCCCACGCCAGCCCTTGTCCAGCCGTGGCCGAAAACCCAGCACAAAAAAAACAAAGCCGCCGGCCGACACAATGGCGACCAGGTTGGTTAAAAAGAGCAGCATCGCCCCGGTAGCGATGTCGCGCCGCAGCCAGGCGATGCCGATGCCCACCGTCGCCAACGGCGGCACCAGGGCCACAGCAATGGCTACCCCCGGCAATGACGATGACATATTGCGGCGACACAGCGCGTAGGCTCCGGCCAGACCGGAAATAATGGCCACGCCCAGATCAAACGGGCCGGGACTGGTGCGCCCCATAATTTCGGCGGTGGGAGCCGCCACCGGTTGCAGCAGAAACCCGGCCAAGAAGCCCATCGTGATGGCTAACAGCATGCCTTTGATGGTGGCCTGAGCCGACAGGCTTAACAACCGTCCGTCGGCCTGAATCATCGCCAGCCCCATGCCGATAATCGCCGCCATCAACGGGGCCACCAGCATCGCGCCGATAATAACCGCCGGGCTGTTGAGCAGCAGCCCCAGCGCGGCAATGCCCGCCGACAAACCAATCATCATAAAGAAGTCGATTTGGGGGCGTGCGCCGCGCCGAATTTGCTTGTACGTATTCATGCGCTCTTCCAGCGACAGCTTGGGCAGAAAGTGTGTGGCCCGCCACCACATGCGGCTGGCCCGCGAGCCGACACTACCGTCAAACTCCTTGACAATAGCGGTTGTACCTTTGTTTTGAATAGCAATCTGCTGTGGAAACGTACCAAAGACCAGTTGGCTAAAGGCGCTGTCGTTGGTTGCCCCGATGATGGTGAGATGACAATGGGTGCTCTCGACCACAATACCTTTCACCGCGTTCTCGGCCTGAACAATTTTGGTTTTGAAATGGGGATGCTCGGACCAGTGCTGGGTAAACTCCTCTAACCATTGCACCTGTTCCTGAAGTTTAGCCTGGTCGGCAGACGGTGACGCCACATATAAGGCGGTTACATCGCCCTTTTGGGCAATATCCAGGGCTAAATCAAAGGAAAGGTTGCTGTTGGGGCCGCCCGATGTCGGCACCAACACCTTCATAGGCTTCGCCTGAAGAAAGCCCTCATCAGGCCAGGTCGGCAAAGCCTTGGTGACAATCAAATCGCACCAGGTCCGCTGCAAAACGTGGTCGAGGGTGCTGCCCAAAATATACCCTTTACGCGGAGGATTGCCCAACCAACCCATAATCAGTAAATCAGGCGCACCATCGCGCATAAGGTTGATAATGCCCTGGCCCGCCGTTTCGTTTTTGACGGTAACTAACGTGATGGGCACTTCTGTCATTCCGTTTGGAACCACAAACCACGGATGCGGAGTGTTGCTGTTTTGCCTGACGTTAACCACCGTCACGTGCCCCTGTCGCGCCCGTGCCAGCAGATACCCTAAACAGAGCAGCGGTCGAAAATCATCATCACCGCGGACAGCAACCAAAACATGATAATCGGGTTGGGGAAAGTCGATGCTCATACGGCGTTATCCGTCGAGCCGATACAAATCGGGCCGCCGATCTTTAAAGACCGGGATCTTCTGCCGTACGGTGTCGACCATATCGGTTTCAATTGTGGCTGTCAACAATATCTCTGTCTCACCGGCCTCAACCACGGCGTTGCCCCAGGGGTCGATAATGGCCGAATGGCCGAAGAAGGTGCTGGCGGCATCACTGCCAACCCGATTGACGCCGATCATAAACATCTGGTTCTCGATGGCCCGCGCCCGTAACAGCGTGCGCCAGTGGGCCAGCCGGGGATGCGGCCACTCCGCGGGCAGGTAGACCATGTTGACCCCGTTAAGCGCATAGGTGCGGAACATCTCGGCAAAGCGCAGATCGTAGCAAATGGCCAAGCCGCCCTGCCCCCACGGTGACTCGATGGTGGTTAGCGACTGGCCCGGAGCCAAGTAGTGGTCTTCATCCATCAGCCCAAACAGATGAATTTTGCGATAGAGGCCGATGACTTGCCCGTTGGGGTCGAACATCATCGACGTATTGGCCGGCTGGTTGCGCTCGTTGAGAGCCAGCATCGAGCCGTTGATCCAAATGCTGTGCTTACGGGCCAGGCTCGCCACCGAATTGACCACGTCATCCTGCCAACTCGACAGCGACTTGAGATTGGGCCAGTCGAAGCCGGTGGTCCACATCTCCGGAAAGACAATCACATCCGACCCGCGCCGTTTGGCCTCGGCAGCCCACTGGTCGGCCTTTTTCAAATTGGCTCCCGGATCGCTCAGGGCGATATCCATCTGAGCCAGAGAAAGCGTAAGTTTCATCTACAAGTCTCCTTGTTTCGGGTATTGTCTTCTTTTCCCTTACGATTTGCTATAGTAGTATATTCGATTTTCTTTTTGTCTACCAAACCGAGAGGCTGTCACGGTCAGGCGGCTGGGTGAGGCAGTCGATCATATGGTCGGTGGCGGCGGGTTATATGATCGAGATCGTGATAATACATCCGTTTATCGCGGAAGATTTGGTCGCGCTCGTGATGGTACGTCCGTTTATCGCAGCACATCTGATTGTAGAGCGTGATGGTACGTCCGTTTATCTCGGACTCTCTGATCGAGAGCGTGATCGTACGTCCGTTTATCTCGGACTGTCTGATCGAGAGCGTGATGGTACGTCCGTTTATCTCAGGGCGTCTGATCACGGAGTATAATCATATGTCCGTTTATCGCGGCACGTCTCTTCGCGAACGTGATCATATGTCCGTTTATCGCGGCACGTCTGATCGAGAGCGTGATCGTATCTCCGTTTATCTCAGGGCGTCTGATCGCGAGCGTGATCGTATCTCCGTTTATCTCAGGGCGTCTGATCGCGAGCGTGCAAAAACCAGGTGACAGAAGCAAAGTAGGTTGGGTTGAGCCGGGGATATCGTCCGTTAGCTAAGGTAACGTTAGATTTCCTTCCATGGTGGGGAGCCTGAATCTCTGGCGAAACCAAACACTTTGGGCAACGATGTCCGCCATTGAAGGTCCGATCACGGTTGTGATTAGAGGGTCTGCCGCGCAGAAAGGTTCGCGCACACTGGCCTCACTCGAACCTAAATGGTCCGGGGTACAAAACGATACCGCATCGCCTGGTTTTGGGCCTGGTACGCTCTATTTTGGTCGTTGACGAGAATACTCTTTTTCGCTTAGAATATTGCAAATGTGTGGGAACAGCGGAGGTTTTGCGTATATGAGCCAGGAAACATGGGACATGATTGTAGGCGCGGCAATCCTTATCCCTTTTCTTATTCTCGTCTTCGCCGCCGGTTTGGTTTTGAATAAGTTCAAGAACGGGCGATTCACCAGAGCCTGGGGGCCGCTCGTCCCTATCATCAACGGTACGGTTATCCAGGACGGCGGAGGAGCAGCCACCAGTTGGCTCACGGGAACTTATCGGAGGAGGAAGGTACGGGCCAGTATGGTCCCCAACAGAAACAGGTACTCCGGGGAAAGTGGTCATACGTATAACTATTTCGACATCGAAATACAGGATGTGCCGGGCGGACAGGGCTGGAGCGTCGTCTATAAAACGTCGCTGCTGGGCTTTGGTGAAACAGGCTGGTCTGTTGAGGCGAAAGACAAGGCGCTTGAGGAGAGCTTGCGCGGTGCCGGCGTCGTTGACATGGTGGCCCGACTGGGAGGCCCAACTGTCGAGTACAAGCAGAAGCAGAGCACGCTGCTGTACAGCGAGGACGTTACGCCGCGATGGGTGCCGACGCCGGAGCGATTTCAAGAAGAACTTGAAATGCTCTTGCGGCTGGTGGAGGTAAATGAGCAGCTAAATGCTGCTTAAGCAGACAGCAGAAGAACAAACGTTGGGTTTCAAGAGTCCTTATTTCCGCAGCCATTACTGTCGTTAGGTCCGGAACCGCAACCTTGAATTCAATACCACCAGCCAAAGCCTATCGCTACTCTATAGCCTCTGCTTTGGCCAGATCAGACGCAGCTCCCAGCCTCTTGAACAGGTCGATGGCCGCGTTTAGTAGCGCTTGCGCTTTCTCCTGGTCGCCGGTGATGGCTAAGGCGCGGCTGAGGATGACTTTGGTGCGGGCGGCTTCATAGACCATATCAAAATCTGTTAACAGGGTCAAGCTGTGATTTAACACGGTGATGGCCTCATCAACTTTGTGCTGGGCCAGAAGCGCTTCGCCCAGCATACGCCGCGATTTGCCCTCTTGCAGCGGGTTATGCTGCTGCACCGCCCGCTCAACCGCGCGATTGAGGTAATCCAGGGCGCGATTAATCTCACCCGTACCGATACAATACTCGCCCCAGCGCCGCTCTAACTCGGGGATATAATCGTTGGCACCGACCTCGGTGAAAATGGAGTGGCTGCGGGCCAGGCAGGTTAAGGCGTCGGCCCATTCCTGCCGGTAGATATGCACCTGGGCCATGCGGCTAAGTGTCTTGGCCTCGTCTTTGGCCATGCCTATCTGCCGCCAGGTGGCACAGTTTTCGCGCAGAATGTAAAAGGTTTTGTCCCACTCGCCCCGGCAAAAGTAGATGTCGGCCAAATTGTTGCTGGCGCGGCTGTAGCCGTCGATATCGCCCACTTTTTTGGCGATGGTCAGGCTTTTCATATAAGACTCTTCGGCTTTGGTCCAGTTGCCTTGCAAGAAATAGGCCACCCCCAAATGGTTGTAGGGGCTAACCTCGCCGGGAGGGTTGTCAATTTCCTGATGGATGGCAATGCTTTCGCGCGAAAAGTGGATGACAACGTCAAAATAGCCGCGCAGCAGGCAGATAGCGCTTAAACGGTTAAAGACCTGGGCCATAATCTGCTGGCTCTCGCGCGATTTTATTTGCGATACAATGGCCAGGCTTTTCTGGCACCAGTCGATAGAGCGCTCGAGTTTGCCTTGATGATCAAACGTTCTGGCCCCAACCAGGTAAATGCGAGCGGCTTCGTTGTTGAAGATATCCTCGCCTAAGTAGTCCAGCCCTATCTCTAATTCCTTAAAGGCGGTTTCATACTCGCTGCGTTTTTCATGGACAATCGCCGCCGAGCAGCACAGGTCGGCCAGTTGGCGGCTGTAGGCCGGCGACGGCTCTTCGGCTTCAACCAGGGCGCGGGCGGCCACGTAGTGGTTAAGGGCCTCATCATAGCGGCCAATGAGGGTTAGCACCTGCCCCAGAAACTTATGAACCGGTAACCGCAGCCGCTGAAACGAAGCGGCCTCGGCGGGGCTGAGTTGATTGAGCATGTCCAGCGTGTTGGTGTACCAAATCAGCGCCGCCTCGTTGGCGTAATCGGCCTGCGCCTGCCGCGCCGCCTGAATGCTGTAGACCAACGCCTTGTCAAACTCATCGGCATTGCAAAAATGGTGGGCCAGCTCCTCGGCCGGCGGGTTGAGATCGGCCAGGGCGCGTCGCTCCAGGGCTTCGCCGGCCTGGCGATGCAGCATGCGGCGGCGCAGCGGCCCCATATCATCGTAAAGCACATATTGCACTTCAACGTGGCTAAAGCAGAGCATGCTTTCGCCAAAGGTTGGCTCTTCCCACAGGAGTTGGCGCTCAAGGGCTACATCCAAATGCTCCAGCACCTCCCACTCCGACAGGCCGCTCATCTCGCGCAGGTCTTCAAAGCGAAAGTTCAGCCCTAACACCGCGGCTTGACGCAGCAAGGATTGCGTGTCGGGGCTAAGATAATGGATACGCCGCCAAACCGCCTCGCGCACGCTGCGCGGCAGACGCACCTCTTCGATGTCGGGAAAATGCCACTCGCCGGCCTGGGCGATGATCAGGCCATCATCAACCAGGGTTTTGGCCACCTCTTCGACATAGAAGGGGTTACCGGCGGTCTGCTCGTAAATCTTGGCGGTTAGAGCCGGAGGCGAGGGCTGTTTCCAAATATTTTCCAAAATACGGGCAACGCCATCTTGCTCAAGACGGCCCAGAGTCAGGGTGCGGTAGGCCGGCGAACTGCTTAAATCGCGCAAGGTATCGAGCAGGGCGTGGCCGCGTTCCAATTCCTCATCGCGATAAGTGGCCACAATCATCAGCCCCATCGTCGGCAGGTGGTGGGCCAGGTAGCGCAGCAGATCCAAGCTGCTGCGGTCGGCCCAGTGTAGATCATCCAAAATAAGCAGCCAGGCCCGCTCTTCGGTGGCTTGTTTGATGAATTGGGTCAGGTTGCTCATCAGGCGCAACTGCTCTTGCTTTGGCCCCAGGATGGGCGGCTTGGGGAGATCGGGCAGAATATGGTAGATTTCGGGCACAAGGCGGCTGAAATGGCTGATATTCTGGCGGACTTCTTCATTAAAAAGCTCCGGGGGTACGGTGGCAAAGTAGGCCCGCAGCGCTTCGGTGAAGGGGTGGTAGGTGGGGCTGCTCTCCGGCTCCTGGCAGCGCCCGATTAACAGCACGGGTGGCTCGCACTCGGCGGCAAACTGCTGGACCAGGCTGGTTTTGCCAACGCCCGGTTCGCCCGTAACGAAAACAAGCTGCCCCTGCCCATTTTGAACCTGCTGCCAGTAGGAGTGGAGGATCTTCAGCGGCTTGTCGCGGTCGATGAGGGGCATTTTACGCGGTTGCTTCAGGTCGTTGACGTTAACGATCAAGCTGCTCGATACACGGCGGGCTTGCTCGGCACTGGAGTAGCGGGCGCTGGGGTTGTTAATAAGCAATTTGAGGATGAGGTGCTCCAGCGAGGGCGAAATATCGGCGTTGATCTCGCGGGGCGGGTGCGGCGCTTGGTGCAGGTGGGCCTGCAAAATCTCCTGGTCGGTGCCGCTGTAGGGCAGTTGGCCGGTAAACAGTTGAAATAAAACAACACCTAGGGCATACAAATCGGTACGGGCATCAATCGGCTGGCCCAGAATTTGTTCGGGGGCCAGATAGGCCGCCGCTAAGTGCAGCAGCGGCGCATCGAGCAGCGTGCGCCCTTCCTCTAAACGCCCCAGACCCACATCGCTCAGTTTGACTCCGTGCGCGGTTAAGAAAATATTGCCGGGTTTGAGGTTGCCGTGGGTTAGCCCCCGACTGTGAATGTTTTCTAAGGCCAACGTGATATCCAGGGCAATATCCAAAGCCTGGTCAACGGATAAAATCTTAACCGGTCGATCGAAAAAGTCTTGCAGCGTATCCTCGGCCACAAACTCTTCGACGATAAACGTAAAGTTCTCGTCACTGCCGACCTCGTAGACCCTAACGACAGAGGGCTGGTCGAGATCGATCAGTTGGTGGGCCTGGCGCGTAAATTTTTTGAGCGTTTGGTCGCTGAGCGCCGCCGATAAAATCTTGATGGCGACGGTTCGCTTCAGTTGGGTGTCGGTCGCTTTAAGCAGCGTTCCCAACCGGCTCGTGCCGATTTTGCCTTCGATGAGGTAGCGCTCGTTGATGATTTGGCCGGGTAAGTTCAATGTTTTGCGAGCTTGAAGCGCCTCGATGGCAGCATCAACTGACGGATAAATGGCGAAAACATCGCGATAGCCGGCCAGTTCGATGACCCGCATAATAGTTTCCAACGGCGCAACCAGCACGATAGAGCCGTTGCCTTCGGCTTGGCCCAGCGTGACCAGCATTTTGAGCGTGGCCGTGGTCAGCGTTTCAACGTGGGAGAGATCGATAATGGAGTCGGACAGTGTGCTGTGTTCGGCGAGCTGCGCTAACTGCTGGGCTACCTGATCGACCCCGCGCTCGTCGAAGACACTGGTCGGTGTAACCACGGCGGTGGCCTGGTCGGACATTACCTGAAACTCGACCGCACCGGTGGGCGTTAAATCGAGCGCTAAGCCTTCGTAGCCGATTAACACTTCGCAGGACGGCATTTTGTTATCTTGTTCTTGATAGGCTACCGCCGTGGCCTGAATTTCTTCAAGCTGTGCGTCGGAATAGATGGGATCGTGGTGGAACAAAATCAGCTTCTTGACGCCGGCGGCGCGGGCAAAATCAACGCCGATCAGGGCCGAGCTGTGGCCCCAATCGACCTTTTCCCAGCTCTCACGCAGCGTGTATTGGGCATCGAAGATGAGGGCATCCGCTCCCCGGAAAAAGGCGATGTGGGGGTTAACACTGGCATCGCTTAAATCTTGAAACTCGGCGTCGCTGGCGTAAACAAAGGCGCAGTGCTCATCCTGAAAGCGATAGCTGTAGGCTTTGCCCGGATGCGGGTTTTCGATGGTGTTGATGGTGACTTTGCCGATGGTGAAAGGTTGGCCGGGGGTTAACTGGATAAAACGGAAGGTGGCTTGCATATAATCCAGGCTGATGGGGAAGTTAAGCGCACGCTGCTGATCGCGAAGCGCTGTTTCCAAATCGTGAATACTGTAAATGAAGATTTCGTTGCCGCTTACAAAGTTGGGGGCAAAAAAGGGGAAGCCTTGCAGATGATCCCAGTGGGCGTGGCTAAAAAAGAGGTGTAACTTGCCTTCGCCGCGGCCAAAGGGGCCGTTCATCAACTGCCGGCCCAACTCGCGAATACCGGAGCCGGCATCGATTACAAAAATCTCTCCCCGCGTTTGTATCTCGACACATGAGGTATTGCCGCCGGCCGTGCCACGCGCCAAAGTAGGGAGTTCGCTCACATAGGCTTGCACTTCAGCCATGTTATTCGTATCGATATCGGGCATACCGTAGATGGCCTGACGAATCTTTTCTTCGATTTGCTCAGACCGGAGCGGCGAGGGAATTGAGCCTCGCGTCCCCCAAATTTTTATCTTCATAGGCAACGTTCGATGCGTTGGATTGTTTGGTCGACAGGTTATCGAGTGGAATATTCAAACTAATCTTAGCACAGAATAAGATCAATTAAAATGATCTGCTTACGTTTTAGGGGTAAAGTACTATTTAACGCAGGTTGTCATCTCTATGGTCAATCCGGGGTAAGGGGTAAGAAGTAGGGATTAAGGGGTGAAAGACTTAACCGTGGACTTCTGAAGCTTTTTTTACATGTCCGTTAACATCGGTCAGCAAGCTTTCAAGATAGGCATTGCTCACCTGGCGGCTGCGCTTAACCGAGGTACGTTTGGCTAACCAGCGCGGTAGTCCCAAAAGCCCGGCCATCTGCCCTTTGAGCCGGGCGCGAGCCGCCTCGCCGCGCCAGGCACGGAGGGCATCGGCAGCAATTTTAAGCTGCGCTCGTACAATTAACCAACCATAACGACGAAAGATAAAGCCCGGCAGCACTTTAGCCAACACCAAGAGGGTGTTGCGACCGGTATAGTAACTGGCCGTGACACCACCACCGGTGGCGCTAACATGATGATAGACGATGGCCTGCGGCGCAAAAACAACCCGATAGCCGGCCAACTGCGCCCGCCAGTTGAGGTCTACGTCTTCCAGGTACATAAAAAGCTCTTCATCAAACAGGCCGATATCATCCAGCATCGAGCGGCGATAGGCAACCGCTCCACCGCAGCCGCCGAAGATGTAAGAATCGCCGTCGAATTGGCCGGTATCCTTTTGCCACACGCCGCGATTGATGGGGATGCCGTCGATACCGAAGGCATCGCCGGCGGAGTGAATTTTATCGCGCTCATTAAATAGCAAAATTTTACTGGCAACCATCCCGGCATCGGGATAGCGAACCAGGGCATCGACAATGGCTTGGGCCCAACCGGGATGGGCCT
This sequence comes from Anaerolineae bacterium, assembly GCA_020433835.1. Next base: position 9,589 of record JAGRBY010000106.1, read on the forward strand.
CGGTATCGTTGTTGAGCGGCACGATGATCTGGCCACTCGCGTGCAGAACGCCGCGATTGATAGCGCCGGCATAGCCCAAATTTTCTCCGATTTCGAGAATGTCAACCTCCGGATAATCACGACGCGTGAGTTCGAGCGATTCATCGGTCGAGCCGTTATCGGCCAGAATGATTTCCAGATGCGGGTAGGTTTGACGCCGCAGCGCGTCGAAACAGGGCGGCAAATGGTGGACGCCATTGTAATGGGGAATAATGATCGACAGCAGTAGTTCAGGCATCACCGTGGGTCTTTTCAAAGTGTTCGGCCAGGGCTTCTTGCCAGGGGCGCAGCGTAATGCCCAGGGCGGCCCCTCGGGTATTGGCTAACGGCGCAAAGGGCGGCACGGTCGAGGCCCGGGAATATTCGGCCAGCGTTATCGGGTGAACCGGCACATCTTCGCGCCCGCCGAGACGCAGCACCTCTTTAGCGTAATCGTAGCGCGAGCAATAGCCGGCGTTGGTGAAGTGGTAGATGCCATAGGCGTGGGTTTCGACCAACTTGCCTACTGCTTCGGCCAGGTCAAGGGTGTAGGTCGGGTTACTGACTTCATCGGTAACCACGCGCAGTTCGCCGTATTTGTCGGCGGCTGCCAGAATCTTCTCCGGGAACATGGTGCCGCCGCCGTAAACCCAGGCCGTACGCACAATGTACAGCCCATCTTTCAGGTAGTGCGCCGCCATCTGCTCGCCCGACCGCTTAGAGCTGCCGTAGGGGTTGACGGGGTTGGGTTTATCATCTTCTTGATAGGGGTGATCACTGCGCCCACTGAAAACCTCGTTTGTAGAGATGTAGACCATTTCAGCATTGCAGCGCAGACAGGCATGGGCGATATTTTGCGTACCGAAGGCGTTGATGCTAAACGCGGCGTCGGGGTCTTTGGCGCAGCCGTCAACATTGGTCATGGCGGCACAGTGGATGACCAGTTCCGGGTAATATTCGGACAACTTTTGAACGATGCTGTGATCTTGCACATCGTAGCGCGGGAAATCTAAAATATCGAAATCTTGCTGGCTTAGATAGTGCTTGAGAGCTTGACCCAGTTGACCTGTGATACCGGTAATGATTGTTCGCATGTAATTCCTCTCATAGTGCTAGAAGTGATAGTTATGTGCCTATCACCTGGTTTTTATCGCAGCCCGGGGATGGGATCACGCCCAGACTCGGGTTTGCTGTCGCTCAATTGACTGCGGACAATATTAACAAAAACGTTTAACAACATAATTGGCCACGGTAAAATTAAACCAATTACAGCCGCCGCCAGAATTTCGAGTAAACTGATAACTTGCCAAAAGACAACATCAACCGATGGAATGTACCATCGTATTGTGAAGCCGTTTTGCCAAAAAGCCCAAAGTAAGGGCATGGCCAGCACAAATATCGTAAATAGACTAAAGCCATAACCGGTATTGAGGAGTGTAACCCAATCGCGCTCATCAACAAGCATCAGGAAGATTAAGACTAAAGCGCCGCCGGCCAAAAAGCTAACAACCATGCGGCGGGTAATATCAAACGGGATCTCCAGTATATTGGAAAAGGCGCTGATAGAGTAACTATGGCCTTGAAGCTGAAACAGAACGTGATAGAGCACCACCGTAACGATGGTGGCAATTAAGATGAGACCGGCGTGGTTATTACGTCGACGCCACATCACAAAAAACCATATCAACGCCCCCACTGCTCCAAAGAAGAGACGGGGCCACCGTTCTGACTGAATGCGGCTGTGCCGCGCCGCGACGATCTGGCTATCGGCTGTTTCTTGGGTGAGAAGGGCCAGTTGAAAAGCACCGTTGATGTTGTTTTGCGAAAAGGTAATAGCAGCGCGCTCTAAATCGGTTTGCAGCGATTCGGGCAAAGTGGCTTCGGGGTCGACGATGTTGGTTAGATAATCTTGGGCCAGGCGGATGCGCTGTTCGGCCAAAGCTATCTGGGCCAGCGTTTTATCCTCCTGGTTGAGATTGAGCATTTCGAACAGAATACGTCCCTGCGCCGTTGACGGGGCAGGCAGTCCCAGCAGCGTAGAAACCGTCGGCGCGATATCGGTTTGGGAAATAAGGCTGTACTGGCCAGGGTTGATCCCGCGCCCATTGATAACCAGCGGCTGTTGGATTACTTCTAACTCTGTACCGCCATATCCCCCGGACGATACATGGCCGTGGTCGCTTAAAATGAGCAGGGTCGACCGATCAAGGTTCATAATGCGGCTAATCTGGCCAATGTAACTATCCAGGCGGGTGGCCGTGTTCAGGTAAGCATCGCCAGAAGTGCCCCCCAGCTGGGCTGCTACAAAGTCGAGGCTGGTGAATTGAATGAGGACTAAATCCATCGCATCATCTTTTAGCAGCGGCAGGGCCACATTCAAAATCGCCTGATCGGCTTCAAAGCCGGGGACATTCACAAGAAACGTTTCATCCAGGTACTCACGGGGGATCAATCCCCGCCAGTCATCTAAGCCTAATAGGGCTGTCTTTAAGTGGGCGGTGTGGGCTTCAGCAAAAATAGAATCGACTTGGGCGATATCTAAGGCCTCAAAAGGCTTGTCAATGGGGGCAACGCCGTTGAGGTCCGGCGAAGCTCCCGTAATTAAGGTCATCCGCGATGTTTGAGAAAAGGTTGGCGGCAAACTCTGGATGGTACTGCTGGCCCCGGTTTGCGCAAGTTGATCGAGCACCGGCAGATCAAACGTTTGGAAGGCTTCATCACCTAACCCGCTCAGCAAAACAATGACCACTTTTGAGGTTCTGGGCAGCACCGAGGTTTCGGCTGCCTGCGTCGTATGGACAAACGGGGGATGATAGCTGTAGGCCGAATCATAAAATTCTGTGATCCACGCCCATGAGCCGACCACCAGCCCGACCAATATAAAAATACTAAGGAGAACAGAAATATATTTCTTCATAAATAATCGTTATTATATGGGTTACACAGTTCCAAAAGGTGATAGTTATCTTTATTGGGGGAAAGAACCCCGGTTTTTGCCAAATTGTAAGCATGTTACCCAATTTAGCCCAAACATAAGCCTTTGCGGTCTCATGTTCAAGAAAAACCAGGGTTCTATTATATGACAGTTCCAAAAGGTGATAGTTATCTTTGTTTGTTATTGAAATTATACCGACCTTACAAGAAAGTAAAGCATCATTCCGAATTATAGCCGTATCTTTGCGTGGTTAAAAGTCTTAAAGTAATATTTGCCTTTGCAGATCATTTGGAGATTTTATAAAGCTGTGTAACATGGGGCGATATTTTCAAACATTTGTTGAAAATTGTAAAAATTTGCCTTAATTATAAGATTTTGTACACTAAACAGACATTCTAAACGAATATTTGCTTTAATTACTCCAGCGTCAGAATAAATAGAGTAAAAGTATTGCAACGAATACAGGGAAGAACTATTTTGGGACGAATATTCTTCTATTTTGAATTTTATGGGAGACGATGGGATTAAGACCATGGAAGGAAATGTAACAGAATTAGAACGTCGTTATCAAACCTTGCTCAAAGATTATCAATCGGGCAGGGTTGACGAAAACACGTTCATAGCAGAAGTTGACAAGCTCCAATTCAGAGATGATTGGGGGCGATATTGGATGCTCGGTGCGCAGACCGGCGAATGGCATTATTACGACGGCCAAGCCTGGCACCAGGCCGATCCTCGCGAAGCTGACAAGCTCCCTTTTCTCGATAGCGAAGGACGCTATTGGCAAAAAGGGATAAAAAGCGGCGATTGGTACTATTACGAAGCGAGCACGGGAGAGTGGGTCAAACCCGATAACGGCGGTACGCCCGCTGCTTTTGCTCCGGCAGCCCAACAGACCAGTCAATGGCAAGGCAGCCAGCAAGCATACGCTCCCTCCGCTGCGATGGGGTCAATGGGCCTCGCCGCAGACATGGGGCAAGGGGACTCACAACTTTACCAAGACGATGACGGTCGTTATTGGGCCATGGGCAGTAAATCAAACCAATGGTACTTTTACGACCAAGACGGCTGGCATCCATCTGATGAATTTCAGGCCAGAACCGGCTCTCCGTCACCTCAATCTCAGTTCTATGCGCCGCAATACCAAACCCAGGGGGCCTATTCTGTTCAAGACTCGCGGCCAACCCAGGTTTATACAACTCCTCCGGCTCAGAACTATGTGCCGCAGCCTCAGCAGCCGATGTACCCGCAAACGATGGGCTACGCCCAACCGGCTCCGCCGCCCGCATCCGCACCGAGCGGTGACTGGTACTACCACGACGGCAAACAGTGGTTAAAGTACTCGTCTGGTGAACCGGCTGAAGGGGTAGTACCCGATCTGGGTGACATTCCTGATCAAACAATGCAAGAAACGGCGGAAGCACCGGAACCAAGACGATCGAAGAAAAGCGAACCCGTCATTGCTGAATTTTTTGATGATGACGATACCGATATCGAAGTTGTCGATGTTGAAGTTATCCCTGTCTACGATCCTGAACCGGAAGAAGTTGAGCCGGAACCGGAGCCGTTGCCTATTCCCCAACCCAAAGCCGAACCGGCTCCCGAACCCAACACCTTTGAGTCAGCCCGGACTGAACCCGTTCGGATTGATACAGAAGCGCGAACCCACGTACCGCGCCGATCAGATGAAATTCGACCTCGACGCACCCGAACATCGCCATTAGATCAAGATGAAGCACGCACCAGCCGTGAGGCGGATGATCGCCCGGCCCGAAAACAAACGGCTTCACGACCGACCGCACCAATCCGGCGAACACCAGCCGATCCGAGTCGGCCCGTTATGCCGCGTAAACGCTCCGGAGCGCATGATCCTACCATTATTATCCCTACCGGATCAACACCTGCACCCTCAAAACCAACACAAACGGTGAAACCGACGCCGTCTCAATCTGACCAGCGTCGAGCGCGTGACAATACGGCTCCCATGGAGCCTGTTAAACCATCGGCTCCGATCCCCGTTGCTCGCGAAAAAACCGAGGCTCCTGCTGTACCATCGGGCGGCCGGCATCGACAAGTTACGCAAGAATTACCCAAAATTACCGTTCCACCCAAGGCTGAGCCGGTCAGTACCAACACACCCAAAACCCAAACGCAGCCTTTACCGGTAACGCCGGCTGTAGCGCCTTCTAAACCCTTACCCCAGCCCAAGGCAATTGCCGCTCCAGCAGCAGCGCCTGTAACGGAACCACAAGAAGAAAAAGAAGGTTATACCCTTGGCGATATTTTACGCTCATTCCCAAGTACTGTCTGGACGGTGATAGCCGGAATAGCGGTTTTGATTATCGCTGCAGTTCTCATTACAGCCGGTCTGGTTTATGGCGGCAATTTCTTTGGTTTTGATACCACCGCTGCCGTAGCCAATCCCACGCCTACGCTTGATAGTGGACTGGCTCTAGATTCGACACCAACACCCGGCCCGACCGCCGAAGATACAGGTGTAGTGAACACACCAACAGCGGTAACCTATGCCTCTTACAGCAACCCCGATTTAGAAATTCGGCTGGAGCATCCCGATAGTTGGTTAAACAATGAAGAGACAAACGAGGTCGTCCTTGCTGCCAACGCAGATGGCTTGCAGGCTGGGAGTGTCGATGCAGCCAACATGCGTATCGGCAAATCGACCACAGAGGATATTGCTATTTCAGATTTACTCACGGAAGTTCTGGCTGAATTTCCGGATAATGCCGAAACACTTAATGAAGGCACTATTAGCATTGCCTCTCAAACCTGGACATCAACCCAAATCCGTTTCGATGATGAAGACGGCGAGGGACAAGGTATTGCCACCATCGCCGTAACCACCCGCGATGGCGTCGGTTACTATCTGGTTGCTGTTGCTCCGGCTCAAGAATGGAATACGGCACAGCCACTGTTCCAGGGTGTTATCAACAGCTTCGAATTTGTCAGCCGCGAAGAGTTGG
>JAGRBY010001070.1 GCA_020433835.1 Anaerolineae bacterium
TGCGCTTTTTTGGTTATGGGTTGCCCATAAAACTGTGGAGTTAACACAGTGCCGCAAGCGAAACCTTATGGGGGATCTACGCCCCATTTACAAAAAGAGATAGCCCTGCTTAAGCAGGGCTATCTCTTTATAGCCGGTTTTGATGAAGCCGGACGGGGTGCCTGGGCCGGCCCCGTTGTGGCAGCAGCCGTGATTTTACCAGTTGATATGCCTGATCGTATTGCTCATTTAGCCGGTCTGCGCGACTCGAAAAAACTTACGGCCGGCCAGCGAGAGCGTTTGTTTGACGTTATTCACGATGTCGCACTGGCCTCGGCGGTTGGAATAGCTGAGGCGTCAGTGGTGGACACTATAAACGTTGTATCTGCCACGCGTCAGGCGATGGGTGAGGCGTTCGCTGCATTATCCGTTGAGCCGGATTATCTTTTGCTGGATCACATCAAACTCCCCGCTATCGATTTGCCCCAAGACTCTTTTCCCAAAGCCGATAATATCTCATTGACCGTAGCGGCCGCGTCCGTCATTGCTAAAGTAACGCGCGATCGGCTTATGGTTGAGTATCACCACACTTACCCCGCTTATGCCTTTGACCGGCATAAAGGATACGGTACGCAACGCCATCGTTGTGCTTTGGCTGAATACGGCCCCTGTCCGCTGCATAGAATGAGCTACGCGCCGCTGCAAACGTTTATTTGATCTGCAACATCAATTCAGCCAGCAACGCCGCTCGCAAAGGCAGAGCATCGAGCACCGTGTACTCGGTTAAAGCATGAGCACCGCCACCCAGCGATCCCAGTCCATCCAGGGTTGGAATGCCCATAGCCGCTACTAAATTGCCATCGCTGCCGCCGCCGGAACTAAACTTTTCAACACCAAAGCCTAAATTTTGGGCGATGGTTTGTGCCTGATCAAACAGTGCCAGCCCTTGCGGTGTTTCCTCAAACGGTCCTCTGGTGATGCCACCCGTAATTTGCAGTTGAGCACCAGGCAATTGTGGTTGTAGCCCCAATATTTTTTCACTCACCGCTTGACCATCGGCCATAGTGGAAATGCGTACGTCGATTTCAGCTCGGGCGCGTGCAGCGATGACGTTCGGGCGCTCGCCACCGGAAATGACACCAACATTGACCGTCACACCGCGGTCGAAGTCGGACATAGCGTGTAAAATTTGGGTTTGCCGGGCCAACTCCTCGATGGCGCTCACCCCTTTGTGAGGCTCGACACCGGCGTGCGCCGAAACACCGGTAACCTCCAAGTAAAAGCGGCCTACTCCTTTGCGCGATGTTGTCAACACCGAGCGGTTGTGTGCTCCTTCTAACACCAGGCAACAGCAGCTCTTTCGTCCTTCGGCTTCGATTAAAGCGCGTGATGTCGGGCTGCCGACTTCTTCATCGCTGGTTAGAAGAAAAACCAGCTTGTAGCGTGGTTTTAGTTGTAACTGATGAATGGCCCGCAGGGCAAACAGCCCGATCAGCGTTCCCCCCTTCATATCATGGACACCTGGTCCTTTGCCGTGACCGTTTTCGATAGTAAAAGGTCGTCGCTGCGTTTCATCGTGCGGCCAAACGGTGTCGAGGTGGCATAGGACAAGAATTTGCTCATCGCCATCGCCATAGGTGACTGTGTAATGATCGCCCATTTCAGGTTGGGGATGAGTTGCAGCCAGCGTTGCTCCGGCATCGACAAATGCTTGAATCGTCATGCGGCCCATCGCATCGACGGCGGCTTTTTGGTATGTAGGCGAGTCGTGATTAACCCATTGGGCCAACAGGTTGATCATGGTCTCTTTTTGAGGAAGAAGTGTTGTGAGAATGGAGGTCATGGTTTTTTATCGGCATTTCCTATGGGGCGTGTGTATTCTACTAAAGTGATAATTTGGGTACCTAAGAACTGGCCGTGGGTTCGGTGAAACGTGAAACCATGCCGTTCATAGAATTTTCGGGCCATTTTATTGCTCGATTGGACGGAGACAAAGCATTGCTCGATGTTGTCGCGAGCCAGCGCATCAAAGCCGGTTTCTAATATGGTGGTACCGATGAACATATTTTGATAGCCTGGCAGGACATATAATCGAACAAGTTCGGCTCGAGCCTGGGTGGGATGGTAACGTCGTAGATAATGTCCAAACCCAATCACATCGTGGTCAACTTCAGCCACATAAAACCAGTGGCCGGGGGTATCGATAGCCGGTGATAGATTTTCGGGTTTGTAGGCACGCTCTAAGAATTCGCGCCGGTTTTCCGGAGCGATA
>JAGRBY010001071.1 GCA_020433835.1 Anaerolineae bacterium
AGCGAGATCTACCCTCTTTCACTTCACGACTCTCTTCCGAGCTCAAGGGCGGTATGAGGCCGCCTTGGAGAGCTACCAGCAAGCCTTGACTATTCTCCGGGAGGTAGGCGACCGGGCAGGGGAAGGAACCGCCCTCAACAACATTGGGTTTGTCTACCGTGCCCAAGGGCGGTATGAGGCCGCCTTGAACAGCTACCAACAGGCAATTGAACTGTTTGACCTAGTCCGCGGTGAAGCAGGGAGTGAAGCCAGTCGGGTAGAATTTATTGTTCAACACATCCATACCTATCGAGCCATGGTCGATTTGTTGGTGCAGCAGGATCAGGCTGCCGATGCCTTTTTGATCGTCGAACAGAGCCGGGGGCGGGCTTTCCTCGACTCGTTGAGTACCGGCCACGTCCAATTGGCCGATAATACCGCAGCCGATTTACTGACTGAGGAGCAAGAACTGTACGCCCAACGTCAGACGCTGCAAGATCATCTGGCCCGGGCCAAAGCGGACCCTGCATCCAACACTGAATTGATTAATAACTTGGAAGCGCAATTGGTTGAGACAGAAAAAGCTTATCAAGCGGTCTCAGCAGCGATTGCCGGCCGCAGCGACGAATTGGCTGCACTGATACCTGGCCGTAGTGCGGACAATATCTTAGGCGTGGAGCAGGTTCAAGCCCGGCTGGATGAGCAGACAACCTTGGTTTCCTATTATCTCTTACCGGATAAACTCCTAGCTTTCATCCTAACTGCTGATGGCTTTGAAACTATTGTACTGGACGTTGACCCCACCGAACTGGTCCAAGAAATCAGTAAGTTCCGCGATTTTGCTGACCTTAACCCGGCACATCCTGCCAATGCGGTTACATTACACGAGATGCTCATTGCCCCGCTTCAAGATAAATTAACTACACCACGTTTGATCATCATCCCCCACCAATCGCTCCATTATCTGCCCTTCGCTGCCCTGACCGATGGCGAGCGCTACCTGATTGACGACTACACCCTCACTGTTCTCCCCAACGCTAGCACCTTGCCTTTTATACAGGAAAATGCGCAGCAAACCGCCTATAGCGGTCAACCCATCCCGCTGCTACTCGGCAACCCTGTCACCGGCGATTACGATACCACAGCCTCACTGGTGGTCGACCAAAGCCAATACCGCGGTCAACTGGGATCACTGCCTTTTGCCGAAAAAGAAGCCAAAACCATTGCCGATCTTTTCGGTGTCGAACCGCTCATCGGTGAGGCCGCCACCGAAAGTGCCGTGCGGGAGCAGGTGCCCCAAGCTAACATCCTGCACTTGGCTGCTCACGGAGAGTTCAACCCGGTCGCGCCGCTCAACTCTCTCATTGCGCTGGCTCCGGATGATGACAACGACGGCTGGCTCACCGTCGGCGAGTCCTATGGCCTTGATTTGGAGAAAACCGACCTGGTCGTTCTTAGCGCTTGTGAGACTAACCTTGGTGATTTGAGTGCCGGGGATGAGTTGGTCGGCCTGACTCGCGCTCTTATCTTCGCCGGCACACCGAGCGTCATCGCCAGCCTGTGGGCGGTCGAGGATGAGGCAACCTCGCAGCTAATGGAGCGGTTTTACATGCATTTGAAAGATGGCCTAGGCAAAGCCGAGGCGCTGCGGCAGGCGCAGATAGAGGTGCGGGAGGAGTATCCCAATCCGTATTATTGGTCGGGGTTTGTATTGAGTGGTGATCCGGGCTTTGAGGTAGGGAGTACAGATGCAGCGAGGCAGAGCGAAACCGTAACCAGTAGTGAAAGCTCCAATGGGGACGAAGCTGATGAGATCCAGTCAAGCCGCAACTGTCTAAGTCTGCTGGTCATCCTCGGCGTGGTGGGCGCGGTTGGGGTGTCTATAAGTCGGAGGAGTGGATAGCAAGATGTCTCCAAACGTGCGGTTTTATGATCAGCCTCGGCCACGTAGAGAAGGCGCGGGAGTCGCAGCCGGTAGGCAATTGGCTAAGCCGTTTAAAAAGTCGTGGGTGGGGTGCAAGACTCCCGAGCAAAAGCTACAACTGTTATTGAGGAAGGGGGGTTGAGGGCGAGATGAAGCCGAAAGTGGACCAATGAACCAGGCCATATGGTTAAATTCTCTGGTGTGAGGCGACCCGATGAAAACGACCGATGCGCAGTTTGCAATCCAAGATTCACAATTAGTCTGTAGTGTGTCCGAAGAAGGGGCGAAGTAATGAAAAACAGTTGGAGATTGGCAACAATTGTTAGCGTGCTTGTGGTGTGTTGCT
>JAGRBY010001072.1 GCA_020433835.1 Anaerolineae bacterium
TGCGGTCGATGATGAGGCGCATTGGCCTCGAAATACATTCGAATGATTATTCCAAAAAAACGGGCAAGTTCTGGCATTGTTGAGAATTATTACACAGCAAAGGCTTGCCGGCGGCGTTGCTTTATTTCTGCTGTAAAATCATTAACCATTTCATCCGGCATATCTTGCCAGCATCCGGCAAAAGCCAAATTGGGCTTAGGTTTTGTAACGAATGCTTTTTCTACCCCTAATCTGAAATAGTGGATAAAGGTATACAGTTCCGTTAGCTTATCTTCCGGGATAAGATCTATCTCTTGCAAAACCTTGTTTTTTATTAACGTTGAAGCCATCGTGTTATCCTCAATCTGCCTTTACCTGCGTTTCTTTTCAAAATGTAGAAATATTATACGTGTCATTTACTATATCGTGAAAACCTCCAAGCAACGTTGTTGGGGATGAACAATGCCAAATGAATGAAATACTCAGCCCGATAGTTTATCAGCCGCTTGGCTGATACTTTCATAAAAAGCCTGGATCGGGCTTGTTAGTCTCTTCCTTTTAGCCATTCAATATCATGTTTCTGGGTTTTCTTAGCCGCAATTAAAACTCGACATTGCCCATCTCCATGAAATTGATAATATAATCTCCAATCGTTATATCTTCTCTCAAGCCATCCATGTAAACTTTCGACTCGCTCTCCCTTCAATGTATTCAATTTCGCCAAATCCTCAAGTATTCTGTCAGGATTTTCAATCTCTTGCCATAAAATCTGAAGCGAGCCACCCAAAAATTTAATATTTTTCGCAAATACTCGTAAAGTGGTTTGGAATAATGGTTCTCCCGAAGTTGTTTTGTTTGAGGAAACACCAATTTTGTTGCTACTATCGTGAAGATGTTCGTTAAGTTGGCGATTTTTATAAAGCAAATGAGCTTTTTGATTTTCTAGAGTGGTTATATGTTTGTTTTGTTTCTGTACCTCATTCACCCATTGATTTATTTCAACGTCTTTTTTGTCATTCTCAGCTTCATATTCATCCACCCATTGATTAAGTTCTTCATCTTTTTTGGTTAACTTTCGCTGTAATTCCAAATTTGTTTCAACTAGATCCCTAGACGTAGAACTTGACCTGTCTGCAGTAGACAATTTAGCTTGGAGCTGACGGTTTTCCTCCCGTAGAGTCTTATTCTCAGCACGCGCTTTAAGATATTTTTGATGAAATTGTTTTAGTTTCTCATTCTCATATGTTAATTGGCGAAGTCTGGCTTGCATATTTGAACAATCGGTCTCTAATTGATTGTTCCACTCACGAATTTCTTCGAGTTCATTTGACTTATTTTGATAAAGTACCGCTAGCTTTTGATACGACTCTTTAAATTGCTGTAACTCATTTATTTCAAGCTGCTTTTGTTGTAAGACTTCCGTTAACTCTTCTATAGTTATTTGAGAAGTTTCCTCAAATAACCCCTCAAGTTCCCACGGCGGCAACTCTGTATAACTTTCACTTTCTTCTTGAAAAGGTATGTCTCTATAAGTAATTTGACTAAATATATCTTTGACCACGTGATAGGGAGCATTTGATTGATTTATTCGAATATACCAATCATACTGATTACCGTTACTGGCTGGGCGGAAACTACTTCCAGATAATAATATGCTTATCTTCTTCTGATAAAGAATCTTTTGCACACCATCAAAAAGATCAGATGGCCCGTTTAATAAAATATAGCTATAAAAGCCGGAGTCGTCATAAACCCACTTAAAAGATTTCATAGTAAAATTAATAATTTGTGGTGTTGAATTTAATTAGAACCTACAACTCTTATTGGACGCAATGTTACAGCTAGACATCTGACTGTAAAGCCTTAACCAAATTTATAAGCCATCAAACTCAATTCTTCCAACACCTCTCCAACAATTATCACATAAGTCACCCCCATTTGCAATGCAAACCGAACAAGCAAAATCTTGCTTTACAAACAACCACAACCTCGCTTTACCCCCTGCTTCCTCTACCATGACTGTAGACTGCTCACGGTTATCAACTAGCGCACCCGTCTGGCAGCGCTCTGCAAGCAGCGAACGACGAATTACAGGCCCTATCGACAGCCCACAGCCCCCTATCCGAGAAACAAAGCTGCCCCGTACTGCCGAGGAAGATAAATCTGGCAAATAGAACTCCCTCCCACCGCCGAGCGCGTTGCATCCGAGAAATAGAGGTGTCGCGCCGCGCCGAAGCAGGTGAATCTGCGAAATTGGGGTGTCCCG
>JAGRBY010001073.1 GCA_020433835.1 Anaerolineae bacterium
CGTTTTTCGACGGTAGGAATCATTTTTTGACGGTAAGTAAAGCCTTGTCTAAAAATAATACGCACGCTATCCTGGGTACGCCGCTCCCTTGGCTGGCGGTGGCTCTGTTGCCCGGTTTGTTTTATCTGGCGGTTTCGGCCTGGGGATTTGGTTTTTCCGGCTTTCCCCTGGATGATGCCTGGATTCACCAAACCTATGCCCGCAACCTGGCCGAGAGCGGACAGTTGGCTTTTGTTCCGGGCGTGCCCAGCGCCGGATCGACCTCGCCGTTGTGGAGTTTGTTGCTCAGTGTGGGCTATGTAGTTGGCATCCCGTTTAAGGCCTGGACTTACGGTCTTGGCCTTGTTTGCCTGGGCTTAACCGGCTGGAGTGCGGCGCGACTCTGTCACACGCTGTTGCCCGAAACCCCCTGGGCCGGGCCGGCAGCAGGGCTGTTTTGCGTGTTTGAATGGCATCTGGTGTGGGCGGCGGTATCGGGCATGGAGACGATTCTCTTTGTCTGGCTGTCGCTGTTTTTGATGGATCGCTATTTGGTTGTTGCCTTAGCCGCCCCGGTTGGAGGCAAGCTGAGCCGTTACTTGGCGGTGGGCTTGTTAGGCGGCTTGCTGATTTTAACTCGGCCGGAAGGGTTGGGCCTGGTTGGACTCATCGGCTTGGATGCGGCCATGCGCTGGTGGCGAGCGGGCGAACGTTCCGGCGATGTGCTGCTGAAACGATGGGTGGGTATCGGTTTGGGGGTAGTGGTAATGGTCGCCCCGTACGTGCTCTTTCATCTACAGCTAACCGGACTGCCCTTTCCCAACACATTGTACGCCAAACAGGCCGAGTACGGCATCATTCTGAGCGAGTTTCCCCTGTGGTGGCGGCTGTTTGGGGGCTTTGGTCCGCCCATCGACTCGGTGCAGGGTGTTTTTCGGGTGATTTTTATTGGGGCGCAGGTGCTGCTGCTGCCGGGTTTGGCGGCTGCCGGCTGGTTGACCTTGAAAGAGCGGCGCTGGGAACTGCTGCCGCTGTGGGGCTGGTGGGTAGGCCATTTGCTGCTGTACGCCATTCGGCTGCCGGTAACCTACCAGCATGGGCGCTATCAGATGCCGGTTATCGCCTGGATGATTGTGCTGGGCGTGTGGGGCACGGCCCGGTTGGTTGCGCCCCAAAGCATAAAGTTAAGAAGAAATTTGCTGGCTCGTGTTGGGGGTAAAGCCTTGGTTGGCTCACTGGCGATGCTGCTTTTGGCGTTCGTGGCTGTCGGTGCGCAAGCGTATGGCCGTGATGTGCGTATCATTGAAAGTGAGATGGTGGCTACAGCCCGCTGGCTCGATCAGGCAGTCGATCCGCAGGCGCTCATCGCTGCGCACGATATCGGGGCTATCGGCTACTTTACCCGCCGTCCGCTCATCGATCTGGCCGGGCTTATTACCCCTGAAGTCATTCCGATTATTCGAGATGAGACCGCTTTGTTCGATTTTATCACCAGCCACCAGGCCGATTATCTGGTAACGTTTCCTTCTTGGTATCCGGAGATGACGGCGCAGCCGTCGCTAAAGGTAGCGTATAGTACAGATGCCCTCTGGTCAGCGCAAGCCGGTGGTGATAATATGGTTGTGTATCAACTTAATAGGCCGTAACCTATCTTATCTATAGTCCCTTTAACACCTTAAAAATTTTGCTTGCACCAATTTAACTGAGTATGGTATACTTTAAGATATGTAATTCTGCTGGAGTGATATTCGATGACCAATAATGCACCTCTATTAGACCAGTTTGTAACCGATGCTACAGCAGTTCTTCGTGAAACAGAGCATAATTTACAACGGTTAGCCCAGGCGGCCTTACTGCATCATCAACAAAGCGGCGGTAGTGATAACGGACATGGTTCCGCCGGCGATGCGGCTACGGCTCTGCGGCTGCAACAAGTTAGCCGGCAGCTTTCTAAGCTGTCAGAACGCAGCCGGGCGCTGCAAATTTATTTGAAAAAGGGGTTAGACACCCCGCCCACTGATGATGACGCCTGGCCGCGAATCCGCATCTTACAAAGCCATGAAGAAGAACGCGCCCAATTAGCCCGCGAGTTAGAAGATGGTTTAGGGCAACTGCTGGCCAACTCGGTGTTTGAGTTGGCTTCGTGTCGCCACCTGCTTGGCGGTAACAACGATCAGGCGCTGGCCGAAGGTTTGGACTCGCTGCAAAACGAACTTGAGCAGGGGTTGGCCGACGTGCGGCACTTTATTCTCAATTTAGTGCC
>JAGRBY010001074.1 GCA_020433835.1 Anaerolineae bacterium
GCACCAGCATGCCCAAGCCATCAATTGTCGGATTGCCCGCCGCTCTGGCTCGAGCCAGCAGCGTTGTTTCCAGGGGATTATAAATCAAATCACAGAAAGCGGCGTGCGAGGGAATAGGTACATCATCAGGCCAGGGGTTACTATCACTATCGGGCGACATCCCAACGGAGGTCGTGTTAATCACCAAATCAACATCATCGCCCAAATCGATTAAGGCTTGGCTGGTGAGCGGAGCAAAATGCAGATGGCTGTCAGGAAATGTATCGGCCAAATCATCTACCAGAAACGCGGCTCGTTCTGCCGTACGGTTGAAAACCGTTACCGCCGCCGCTTCTGCTTTGGCCAGGGCAAAAACAACCGCTCGTGAGGCACCGCCCGCACCTAATACCGCCACGTGCATATCTTTGGGATGGCAGTCGGCTTCAATTAACGAGTTGAGAAAGCCAATCGCATCAGTGTTATAGCCGAAATATTTACCGTCTTGAATGTGAATGGTGTTGACCGCGCCCGTAATTCGGGCGGCGTCGTTTAGCTCATCCAGGTAGCGAATAACCGCTTGCTTGTGCGGCACAGTCACGTTAGCGCCAACAAAACTCAGTGCGGTCAGCCCGCGTACGGCCTGCTCAACGCTGGTTGGCGCAACGGCCAGCGGTACATAGGCCCAATCCAGCCCCAACTCTGCAAAGGCGGCATTGTGCATTACAGGGCTAAGGCTGTGTTCTACCGGCCAGCCGATCAACCCCACCAACGAACTTTTTCCCGTAATTTGAAATGACTTACTCATGGCTCTCTATGTTTGCTCCTAACTTTTGGAGGGTCTCGACAAATCCGGGAAAACTTTCATGGAGTTCCTGGGCGTCTTCAATGACTGTCGGCCCCACAGCCGACAAACCGGCTACCGCCAGCGACATCGCCAGCCGGTGGTCACGATGGCTGCGCACCGTTGCCCCCACCAACTGCTGAGGGCCATCGATAGCAAAGCCATCGGGATGGGGGGTGATTTTGGCCCCTAATTTGCTGAACTCTTCGACAACCACGGCGATGCGGTCGCTCTCTTTAAGGCGCAGCTCGGCTGCATCCCGTACGATGGTCGTGCCGTGCGCGTGCAGCGCTGCCACCGTAAAAATGGGAAACTCGTCGATCATGCGCACCACGATTTCGCCCTTCACTTCGACTCCGTCTAATGGGCCGGCGCTTATGTGCAAATCGGCAACCGGCTCTCCGGCCTGCGTCTGCTCATTTTTTAGCATAATCGGCCCGCCCATCGCTTGCAGCACCTCCAACAAGCCGGTGCGGGTGTAGTTGGTGTTGACGCCCTGTATGGTAATCGCGCTATTCGGAACCGTCAACGCGGCGGTCATAAGAAATGCTGTCGATGACATATCGCCCGGCACTGTAAAATCGAGCGGCTTAAGTTCGGTATGCGCCGCCGAAAAGGTGATAAGGCCATCATCGTCTTCCTGAATGTCGATGCCCTGGTAGCGCAGCATACGCAAGGTATGGTCGCGGGCCGGGCCGGGTTGGTGCAGCGTCATTTTACCCTCAGCCCCTAGCGTCGCCAAAATAATGGCGGTTTGGAGTTGGGCGCTGGCAACCGGCATGGTGTACTCAATCGCCCGGAGATGGCCGCCGGTAATCGTCAAGGGAGCGTGACCATCGGTTGTGTCGATGATCGCGCCCATCTGGCGCAGCGGTTTGGCGATGCGTTCCATCGGGCGGCGGCGTAAGCCTTCGTGGCCGTCGATTACGGCTGTAAAGGATTGCGTCGCCAACAGGCCCATTAACATGCGCATTGTGGTGGCCGAACCGCCGCAAAAGAGCGGCTGCTCAGATGCAGTTAAGCCGTTTAGCCCGCGACCATGCACCGTCAGCGTCGCCTGGCCGAAGCCGGTTGGCTCAACCTCAACATCGATGCCCAGCGCCCGAATGCAATCGACCATCCGCGCCGTCACCCCGGCATCGAGCCAGTTACGGGCCACGCTGGTGCCATCGGCAATCGCGCCAAAGATCAACGCCCGATGCGAGATCGATTTGTCGCCCGGAACAACGGCTTCACCTTCGAGTTTTTCGGCTGGGTGGACGATGAGTTTCAAAATAAGACATCCTTGGGAAAATAGGTATAGAGATTATTTGTACATTTTTCGACGCTGCTCTGCTGCGCTTTCTAAAAGCGTGCGCAGGGCTGCTTCATCGCCTTGGGCGACGGCATCGGCTAGTTGATCGATCTGCTGCCGGGCGATG
>JAGRBY010001075.1 GCA_020433835.1 Anaerolineae bacterium
GCTCTACTACCTATTCAACCAGATCGACCTGTACAACACCCGTCTCAGCATCATTTTGATCACGGCGGCGCTGCACACGGCCTTTGGCACCTACCTGCTCTCTTCCGTATTCCGCACCTTCAACCAGGATATTCTGGAATCCGCTCGGCTGGACGGCTGTAACAAGCTGCAACTGTTACTCCGAATCGTCATCCCGCTGAGCTGGCCGACGCTGTCGGTGCTGTTTGTCTTTTTCTTCATCTGGACCTGGAACGACTTCTTCCTGCCGCTCATCTTCCTCATTTCTAACGATAACCAGACGGTGCCCATTGCCATGGCCCTGGCTCGCGGCGAACGCGGTATGGTCATCACCATTCAAAGCGCCGCCGCTTTTCTGGGCGTTTTTCCGGCCTTCATCTTCTTCCTGCTGTTCCAGCGAACGCTGACCAAAGGTATCATGTCCGGTTCTAGCAAATAATTTAACTTCAATTCGGAGTTTAGGAAATGGACAGAACCTACGGCAGGATTTAGAAGATTAAAGTAAATAAAAATCTTTTTCATCTTGCCGAAGGTTCTGTCTAATTATCCAACTCAGGTAATTTAAGGAATCTACTTATGAAATTTACAGACGGTTATTGGCATTTTCGCGAGGAGGTAACTCCTCACTTCCCCATCCACGTCCACGACATCGAAACGGAGCCGGATGCGCTTATGGTTTACGGCACCACCAAACGGCTCACCCAGCGCGGCGACGTCCTCAACACCGGTCTGTTGACCGTGCGCTTCTCATCTCCGATGCCGGATGTAATTCGCGTGCAGATGTGGCATTACAAAGGGCAGCGTATGGTGTCGCCCACCTTCGTGCTGAACACCCAGCCCACCCCCGACCTGTGCATCAAAAACGAGGCCGACTTCGCCAGCCTCACCAGCGGCAACTTGACCGTGCGCGTGGACAAGGGCCAGGACTGGCGCGTGGATTATCTCGATAACTCCCGCCTGCTGACTCGCAGCAACTGGCGCGGGATGGGCTATGTCGATACCCCGGACGGGCGCTACATCCACGAACAGCTCGATCTGGGCGTGGGCGAGTGCGTCTACGGCCTGGGCGAACGCTTCACGCCCTTCGTCAAAAATGGGCAGGTGGTTGACCTGTGGAACGAAGACGGCGGCACCAGCAGCGAGCAAGCCTACAAAAATATTCCGTTTTATCTGACCAATCGCGGTTATGGGGTCTTCATCAACCATCCTGAGCAGGTTTCGCTCGAGGTGGCGTCTGAAAAGGTCGAGCGGGTGCAGTTTAGCGTACCCGGCGAAAGGCTCGATTATTTCATCATCAACGGCCCCATGCCCAAAGAAGTACTCAGCCGCTACACCGCGCTAACGGGGCGTCCGGCCCTGCCGCCGGCCTGGTCTTTTGGTCTGTGGCTCAGCACTTCTTTCACCACTGACTACAACGAAGAAACCGTCACCCGTTTCATTCAGGGTATGGCCGACCGCGATCTGCCGCTGCACGTTTTCCATTTCGACTGCTTTTGGATGAAAGGCTTTCACTGGGTCAACCTCGATTGGGATACCGAAAATTTCCCCGACCCGGCCGCGATGCTGCTCCGACTCAAGTCGCGCGGTTTACGCATTTGCCTGTGGATTAACCCTTACATCGCTCAGCGTTCGGCCCTTTTTGATGAAGGCATGGCCAATGGCTATCTGGTCAAACGTCCCAACGGCGATGTCTGGCAGTGGGATCGCTGGCAGGCCGGGATGGCGCTGGTCGATTTCACCAACCCCGACGCCCGCCGCTGGTTCGGCGATAAACTGCGGGCCCTGATTGCCATGGGCGTCGATTCCTTCAAAACCGATTTCGGCGAGCGCATTCCAACCGATGTTGTCTATTTCGATGGCTCCGACCCGGTCAAAATGCACAACTACTACACCTATCTCTACAACAAGGCGGTCTTCGAGGTGCTGGAGGAAGAGTTAGGTGTGGGCGAGGCGGTTGTCTTTGCCCGGTCGGCCACGACCGGCGGCCAGCAGTTTCCGGTGCACTGGGGCGGCGACAACACCGCCACCTTCGAGTCGATGGCCGAAAGTCTGCGCGGTGGACTGTCGCTGTGTTTGTCGGGTTTCGGCTTTTGGAGCCATGATATCGGCGGTTTCGAGCAGACGGCCCCGCCGGAGGTCTACAAACGTTGGTGCGCGTTCGGGCTGCTGTCGTCGCACAGCCGGCTGCATGGCAGCCAATCGTACCGGGTGCCGTGGCT
>JAGRBY010001076.1 GCA_020433835.1 Anaerolineae bacterium
ATAAATTCTATAGGCGCGGATCAAGCTCTCAACATTTTTACGAGGCTCCAAAGTACCTAATCGAAAAATAAAGGTTTCAGGCAACTGCTTTGCCCGCCTAAAGCTATCGATCTTTTCTGCAGAATGAACATGAAATTGGTCATCAATACCATGATAAACTGTTCGAATTTTGTTTTCCTCTACTTTATAGAATTGCATTAAATCCAGCTTAGTACAGTTGGAAACCGCGATTATCATCTTGGCTCGGTGGATCGATACCCTGAGCATGTGGTCGAGAGCAAAGAACTGACGCTTGGGCAAAATAGATGCAAATCGTTTAAATGCGAGGTCGTGTACTGTGACAACCATGGGGCACGGGCAAAAAAAAGGGGTCACAAATGATGGCGAGTGTAACAATGCAGCTTTTTGTCGTAAAAGCTGAACAGGTTGAATTATCTGTTCCCATAGAATTCTGAATGTGGGTTGCCATAGCGGGAATGTATTGCGGCGTATAGTCAGACCATTTCCCGGCGAAAAGCCACGCTCATGCAGATACGCAGTATACTGAAATTGAGATTGGACCAACGGTAAATGGTTTAGTAAATTATAAATATACCAACTAATACCAGCACTACGATAGCTTTGTTGCAGTGAAAGCAATTGGGCATTGATTGCGATATTTGGGGACTTCATGACAACCTCGATATGCGCTTCAAGGATTCTCGCAGCACTAAGGGACGCCCTGAAATACTATGCGAAACTCGTTCATATAATTGTTCGTATGCAGTTAGCGTCATTTGCCAGTGGAATTGTTTAGGAGATGTGTAGTCATAATCACCTCTAGCAGCTCGTAAAACACCTTCTACAAGAGCATGGATATGTCCCGGCTTTACTAAAAGGTGCCGACCAGAAATCACTTCTGGGATTGCACCTGTGCGTGTAGCGACGACTGGTATATCCAACGCACAAGCTTCGGCTGTGGTAAAGCCAAATCCTTCAGTTACGGACGGCACCACAATACAATTGGCTTCTCGAAGCATCTCAACCAACTCAACGCGGCTGGAAGCTGAGGGTACAAGATGCACCGTCGCCCTAAGATTCAGCTCTTTAATACGTTGGCAAATAGCAAGATAGAGATTATGCGGTTCTTTTCCCAGAATTAACATTAAATGGCTATTCGGTATTCTCTGGTTGATTTCACGCGCTGCCTCGACTAAAAGGTCAACGCCTTTGGTAACGCCAGGGCGTCCAAAATATACATATAGAAAACTATCTAAGGGGATTTGTAATTGTTGTCGTAACAACATATCGCCCATATGTGAATCCTTTGAGAAAACTTCATCAACGCCCCAATAGATAACAGATGCTTTAGATTCGTCAATACCGATTTTTACTAAGTCGCTGAGCGTAGCTTGAGAGACCGCAACGCAATGATCATAATTTAGGCGTGCAATAAGCTTTTCTATCCGCTGGTACAACCAAGAAATCCCCTTATTAGTACACAAATTATCCCATCGGTTGCCAATTATTTCGTGTGACGTGAAGATAATCGGGCAGCCATAAAGTTTGGCCATCCAATAGACGGTTACCGTTAAGCAATGTGAAGCTGTGTGAACGCAATCAAAGCGAGGCAAATAGCGCAGCATGTACCATAGACTAAAAAGTGGCAAAAAATAGCGATCTCCCCGTTTGGGTACAGAAATACGCTTTACATAGACTCCGTTGATCACCTCGCTACTCGCTGTACCGGGTAAACGGGATGTTACAACAGTTATCTCATGGTTTCGTCTTGCCAATCCCTCGGCAAGACGGATAAATGCATTTTCCGCGCCGCCAATATAAGGCTTGTAATAGGATAAGAAAAACAAGATTCGCATAATTTATCTATTCAGTGATCTTATTGGCCAAAAATGACCGAATCGCGTGAAGCGTAACGCCGGTCGATAGCGAAATACTCCCCATAATAATCAAAATCACGGTGATAAGCGCATAACCAACAGCCAGTTGGCTTGTCTCTTGAAAACGTATGACGACCAATACACCCATCCCGAGCCCCATCATCAGCATGGTGGCGGACAGCAGACCAAAGAAGAAGAGGGGCCGCAGTTGCAGCACCATGCGCAGAATGCCGTCTAGCACTTGCAGGCCGTGTTTGACGGGGTTGCGTTTGGGCGGTTCTTCGTAGACGCAGGTAATCGAGATTTCCTGCACGCGCAAGTCGTGTTGACGGGCGGCAAATTGCATCTCCGATTCGAC
>JAGRBY010001077.1 GCA_020433835.1 Anaerolineae bacterium
GTTCGCTACATTGGCTGCTCAAATTTGGCGGCGTGGCAGCTTATGAAAGCCCTGGGCCGCTCGGAGCTGCACCAGTGGGTGCGATTTGAGTCATTGCAGGCTTATTACACCCTTGTGGGCCGCGATTTGGAGCGCGAGGTCGTGCCGCTGCTCAAAGATCAAAATTTGGGGCTAATGGTTTGGAGTCCGCTGGCCGGAGGACTGTTAACCGACAAATTTCACCAAAATCAGCAGGGACCGGAAGGTGCCAGGCGCACAACGTTCGATTTTCCGCCGGTTAATCGCGATCGTTTGCCGGGCGTGCTCGATGCTCTGGCCGATGTCGCCAAAAATCACGATGTTTCAATGGCCCAGGTTGCTTTAGCCTGGTTATTGCACCAAGATGTCGTGACCAGCGTCATCATCGGTGCCAAAAACAGCGAGCAGCTAGCCGACAACCTCAAAGCCCCCGATCTCGCCCTTACCGAGGAAGATCTGACCCAACTTAACGAAGCCAGCGCCCTGCCGCCCGAATATCCCGGCTGGATGATACAACGCCAGAGCGGCGACCGTTAGTTGAGGAAGTAAGGCAAATCCAAGTATAAAATTAATCAAAACGTAGTGCGTAGTGCGTATTCCGTATCACCATTAGCTACGCACTGCGCACTACGCACTATAGACGTTGAATTAATTGTTTCCTTGGAGACAACGATAGCTTTTTATCCCTCTTTATCCCCTTAATCAGCCGCTTTAAAAAAGATTGTCCACAGATGACACAGATAACACAGATATTATCGCCTTTGGATAAAAATCTGTGCACTCTGTGTTTTACCTGTGGACAATCAAACTAGGATATTTTCGAAATTCTTGGGATTATACCCCGGAACGTAAATCGCAAACAATAATCGTGGCATTACGCATTACGTTTTATATTCCACAATGGTGTTACCCCCTAAAATCCCAAAAAAGTCCGAAACCCTCTTGAAGACGCTTACCAAGTGCTGTTGAAATTTAAAGAGCTAGACTTCGGCTGACATTTCAAATTTTCATGTCATTTCGACGAGTTTACGAGGAGAAATCCCATTCAACTTCGACTGCTACTGAATAGTGTAAGGGATTTCTCGCTCATTCTTCGCTCGAAATGACATCATTCGTCATAGTTTAAAAGTATGGACCACATAGCGTGGGTGGTTAATGTCCAAACTAAGTTTCAACACCCAATTGCGGGCCGAAACTGAAAAAAATCCTGATAATCATGTAAATTCTGTCTAAATCTTCCCAACCACGGCTGCGTGCAGCTCCATTACTTTACGATTGGCCCAGCTTTTCGGCCAATTCGGCCTGGAAGGGCCAACTGCCCGGTTGATAGGTGCAAAACGGCTCTTCAGCCATCGGATCGCCGCTCATGGCGTAAGCTCGTGAGCGAGAACCGCTGCATACGCCCACAAACTCGCATAATCCACAGCGCCCCTCAATTTGCTCCATATCACGCAGTTGATTGAGCAGCGGCGCTTCACGATAGATATCGACCAGTGATTTTTCTTTAATATTGCCGACTTTGACCGGCATAAAGCCGCTGGGATAAACATCGCCCCGGCGCGAGATAAAAATGAAGCCGTTGCCGGCATTAATATGCAGCGGCGTGCGGCGAATCTTCTCGCGCGGCGTTAAGCCCTTTTCGGCCACAATTGCATTCAACTGATCGCGCAGTTCGAAATAAATCGGGTGCAGCTCAAAAAATTCTTCCGGCGCTATGCCCTTTTCATCCAGAATCGTGCGCTGAAGCACCACGCGCTTATAATGATGCCCCTCGGTGGTTTTGGCGCTGATATATTTGGAGCAATCGTACAGAAAATGCATCACGGCTTCATATTCGGCCGGAGCAATCTCATCTTCCTCTTTGCCGCGCCCGGTCGGCACTAAAAAGAAGAGGCTCCAGGTCATCGCCCCATAATCGGTGACTAAACGAAAGATATTGGGCAAATCGGTTAAATTGTAGCGGGTAACCGTGGTATTTAACTGCAATTTCAGGCCGATTTCACGGGCCATCTGCCAACCACGGGTTGTTAGCTCAAAAGAACCCGGCACACGCCGAAAATCATCGTGCCGTTCCGGCGTCGAGCCGTCAAGGCTAAGCGACATCGCCTTTGCGCCGCATGCTTTCACTTTGCGCAGGTTGGCTTCATTTAAGAGGGGCGTACCCGACGGTGAAACGGCCATCATCAGGCCCAATTCATTGCCGTAGGTCAACAGGTC
>JAGRBY010001078.1 GCA_020433835.1 Anaerolineae bacterium
GGATTTTGGCTCAAGTGCGCCTCGATTTCGCCCAATTCGATCCGGAAGCCCCGTATCTTGACCTGATGATCCACTCGCCCCAGAAACTCGATGTTGCCCTCCGGCAACCACCGCGCCAAGTCACCCGTTTTGTACACCCGGCCGGAACCAAACGGATTCTTGTTAAATTTAGCGCGCGTCAACTCCGGTTGGTTCAGATAGCCCCGCGCCACGCCCCCGCCGGCGATGTACAATTCTCCTGGCACCCCGATCGGTTGTAGACTGCCCTCTGTGCCCATGATGTAGGCCTGCACATTATCCAGGGGCCGCCCTATTGGGATTTGACTGCGTCGGTCGTCCCCCGGTTCGATGGCATACCAGGTGGCGTAAATCGCAGTTTCGGTCGGACCATAGATGTTTTCCAGCTTGACCTCAGCCGGCAGCTTCTGCTGACCGATTTGCGCCAGACGGTTGGGGAAGGCTTCGCCGGCCACCATCACATATTTTAGACTGTTGACCGCCGCCAGCGCTTCTGTTGAGACCGTCTCCAGAAAGACGCTCAGCATCGATGGTACAAAATTAACATGACTTATCTGCTGTTCAGATAACGCCTCCAGGATCCGGACCGGGTCTTTCTCGCCGCCAAGCTCCAAGATGGCCAAGCGGCCACCCCCCATAAACCAGCCAAATAATTCACAAACCGACACATCGAACCCATAATTCGTTTTCAATAGATACCCATCGTTGGCGGTCATTGGATACCGTCTTTGCAAGGCCCAAAGCGTGTTTAGGACCTGGCGATGCTCGATCATCACCCCCTTGGGTCGGCCGGTGGACCCTGACGTGTAGATGACATAAGCCAGATGATGGGCTTCAGTCGGATGCACCGGATTGGTGTGAGGCTGGTCAGCCAGCTGGGCTCCAATTGTATCGAGATCGATGCGTTGGATTGGCTTAGACGCAAGCGGCAGGTCCGCTTCAAGCCAGGATTGTGTCAGCAGCAGCGAAGCTTGGGCGTCATCCATCATAAAAGCCAGCCGCTCAGCCGGATAGGTCGGATCCAGCGGCACATACGCCCCTCCGGCTTTGAGGATAGCCAGCAGACCGATGACCATCTCCAATGAGCGCTCAACGCAGATGCCGACCAGGATATCAGGACCGACGCCCAGTGACCGAAGATGATGGGCCAGTTGGTTGACCTGGCAGTTCAACTCGCGGTAGGTCAATTGTTGATGTCCAAAGACCACAGCAATAGCCTCGGGCGTGTGCTCGACCTGGGCCTCAAACAGATGGTGAATGCATTGGTCCTGGGGATACTCCGCCTGGGTGTCGTTCCACTCAACCAGGAGCCGGTCTCTTTCGACAGCCGGTAACAAATCATAGCCTGAGGTCGCTTTGCCAGGTGCAGCCACAATTTCAGTCATCAACTGGGTGTAATGGCCCAGCATCCGCTCGATGGTCGATGGATCAAAGAGGTCCGGATTGTACTTCAACTGTAGGCGATAATCCTCCTCGGTTTCAAAGATCTCCAACATCAGGTCAAACTCGCCGGCTTGATGGAACTCATCAAGCAATTCAAAAGGTAGACCCTCCTGACCTGGGTCGGCCAAAGCCTGTAACGCTTTGGCTCCAACAAAATTCTGAAAAGCAAAGGCCACCTGAAACAGGGGTGAGAGAGCCGGGTCAGGCTTTAGCTCAAGCTCGGCCACTAATCGAGGGAAGGGATAGGCGCTGTGGTCGAGGGCATCGACCACGATCAACTGAAGCTGTTTCAAGTAGTCGAGGAAGGGGGTGGTGGCCTCAACCTGGCTGCGAATGACG
Source organism: Anaerolineae bacterium (assembly GCA_020433835.1). The sequence continues at coordinate 1,801 of JAGRBY010001078.1, forward strand.
ACCATATTGATGAAGTAACCGATGGTTTCCTCAAAGCGCTGCTGAGGCCGTCCGGCGGTCGGCGTGCCAATCAGAAGATCAGTCTGGCCGGTGTAGCGATACAACAGCACCTTAAAGGCTGCCAACAACGTCATAAACAAGGTTGCTTCGGCCTGCTGGCTAAGGTTCTGCAATCGTTGGCTCAACTGCTTGGGAATGGTAAAGGACATGCTTGCCCCGCGATGGCTCATTTGGGGTGGACGAGGCTGGTCGGTGGGTAAGGATAACAGGGCGGGAGCATGGGCTAATTGTCGCTGCCAATAAGCCAACTGTTCGGCTAATCCATCGCCTTGTAGCCATTGCCGTTGCCAAGACGCGAAGTCGGCATATTGGATCGGTATATCAGGTAGAGACGCGGGTACGCCCCGGATATAGGCTT
>JAGRBY010001079.1 GCA_020433835.1 Anaerolineae bacterium
GGCTTATCGGAGGTGTTGATTGAGAGCCAATCACCTACCCCGGCTTGTCGGCCCCCTTCATTGAGCGCCAATCACCTACCCCGGCTTGTCGGAGGCCTTCGCTGAGCGCCAATGACCTAGCCCGACTTGTCGGCCCCCTTCATTGAGAGCCAATCACCTACCCCGGCTTGTCGGCCCCCTTCATTGAGAGCCAATCACCTATCCCGACTTGTCGGAGGTGTTGATTTGCGGCTAATAGAAAGACCTCATAGGTTTTGGAAACCTATGAGGTCTGGTAGGATAACCCTGCTGCCCAGGCGACCGCGCCGCCGAGCCAGAGCTGACAGGTTTTACAAAGTATCGTTGGCTGTACGTACAGCCCCGCTTGCCCACTCGCTTCCGCCCAACGGTGACGTCGAAAACCTGTCAGCTCTTATTACGCCTTGGGCCAGCCGCAGATACACTCGTATCGTGGCCCAACATAGACATCGAGTAGTGTAGGGGCGACGGCAATCGGCCCGAGCGGCGGTCAGGGAACGCTAGGCCCCAATCCGATTGCCTCGCCCTTGGTCGGGGGAGATGGCAGCCGATTCCTAGCCACCGGGCCGTTCCCCGGCGGGCGAGGCAACGCCAGTGCGTGATCTGTTCCACACGGATGTTTCGTTGACGTTGCCGTCGCCCCTGCTGGTTACGCGCCGGCAGAGTTCTGGTCTTATTCTGATATCGATATAGCAGGAAGCCTTAATTTGCGGTCAATAAAAAGGCCTTATAGGTTTAGGAAACCTATAAGGCCTGGCAAGGCAGGTACAGCATCAAGCACGGCTTTGCGTAACCCAACAGTATTGCCATACCTTATATGATTGACCCAGCCTTGAACACTGGCCGTAACTTCATCCGGCGCAACCTCGCCGGCGGCAACGGCAGCGCTGAGCCGTTTCAGCCGCCGCCGGTAGTGGATTCCTTTACGCCGCTTCAAGCGTCGACGCTGCGGGTATGTGACGAAGCCCAAGAAAGGGATGCCCTCGCCTACGGGTTGGGGGTGGCGGCCGGGATGGATGGTGAGCCGCAGCCGGGCCAGCCGGTCGATGATGGCCTCGCGCCATTGCCAGAGCGTGGTTTTATCGTTGCTAAACAGGGCGAAATCGTCAACATAGCGCAGATAGGCCGGGCAGCGCAGTTCCCGTTTCACAAAATGGTCAAACGGGTTGAGATAACCGTTGGCCCAGAACTGGCTGGTAAGATTGCCGATGGGTAAGCCGCGCGGACGAAAGGCGGCAGTGAGATCATCGCCGGGAAACCAGCGCATAGTGTAGACTTCGGTTAGAACGCCGACGCCGCTAGCCAGGATTTGATCGACCAGCCACAATACCTGAGCATCATCGATCTTACGGCTCAGAATATCGCGCAGAAGCGCGTGGTCGATGGCCGGAAAAAACTGCTCGACGTCGCACTGGAGGACGTAGCGATAGCGCCGGGCGAACTGCTGGCAGCGCTGCAAGGCGCGGTGGGTGCCTTTGCCCCGCCGGTTGGCGTAACTGTCGAAGATAAAGCCGCGATCAAAGAGCGGCTCGATCAGGTTACATAGGGCATGATGCACCACCCGATCACGAAACGGCGCGGCGGAGATAAGGCGGCGCTTGGGTTCGTGGATAGTGAAGCTGGTGTAGGGGCCGGGCCGGTAGGTTTGGTCGATCAACTCGGCTTGAAGCCGGAGCAGATTATCTTCCAGCCGATGCTCGAAGGCCGCTACGTTGGCCTGGCCGCGCTTGCCTTTGGCGGCTTTGCGGTAGGCCAACAGGAGATTGGCCCACTGGGTGAGTTTGGTGTACATGGTGCGCCCTTTCGGTGGTCAAGGCATCACAGGTTTTAATGAAGATCAAGAATTTAATTGGGGTACATACAAACTGACCGTTCCCCGAGCACGGGCCTAAAGACCCGTGCTGAAAGAGCGAAGCCCTTTCGGACTAGGATTGCACCAGCTCAGGGCGCTTTAGCGTCCTTCGCTCTTTTAGCGCGATGGCTTTAGCCTCGCGCTTCTTGGCCTAGCGTACCCCCTTTATCCTCTAAATCTTCACAGAAACCAATGCGCTTTAAGTGGCCTCGCTTCAGGGACGAACCGGGGAAGCGAGGCCGTTGCTATATGCCCGGCCCTCTCACCCCCAGCCCCCCTCACCTTCAAGGGCGGATAGGTAAGCAAATTTCCGGGGCCGGCGACGATCCTACCCCCTCCCAGC